>JACCZH010000379.1 GCA_013696045.1 Chloroflexia bacterium | reverse complement strand
TGTTGAAGACACGAAGGGCGCAATACATTGCGCGGCTACGATGATGGATGGGTCGATATCCACGGAAATCAGGCGTCCTCGTACTCCAGCGGCCGCACCACGACACGGTTGGCGGCTGGGTTGATCTCCAGCACGACATCTTTCAGGGCCGGGAAGAGTTGGTCGCGGCTGTTCTCGTTACGCACGACATACACGTCCACCTCGCCTGTTTCGATGATCTCGGCCAGCGTGCCGATTGGTGTGCCATCCTCCTGGAAAACGCTCAAGCCGATGAGCTGATAATGGTAGAAACTATCTTCGTCGCGCGTTTTGAGCTGATCGGCTCGAATGCGAACGATGACGCCGCGCAACGCTTCGGCATCGTCACGGGTATCGACTCCCTCCAGCTTGAGCACTGCCCGGAGTCCGTTCTGGCGCGCTTTCGTGATTGCGTGCGGGGTGGGATCGTCGTTGAAATAGACTCGCTGCAGTTTGGGAATTTCCTCGGGGCGGTCGGAATAGATGTCCATCTTGACGTCGCCGCGAATGCCATGCACGCCAACAATGCGGCCAATGACCAGTAGCGCTTCTTCCGGCGGAGTGCCGGCGCCTAGCGTGTCGGATGTGTTGCCGGCCTTTTGGCGCCATGGGCGCGGGCGGCGGTCAGGAGCCGATGTCAAGGCTGGCTCGCAGTCCTTTGCGGGAGGCCGCAATCATCAGCAGCGTGCGCATGGAGCGCGCGATGCGCCCCTCGCGGCCGATGACTTTCCCCATCTCATCTTCGGGAACCATCAACCGGATGTGCACAGCCGTGCCGTGTTGCTCGGCCTGAATATCGATCGTTTCCGGGTCGTCCACCAGGTTGGTGGCGATGTGCTCGATCAACGCACAGAGCCCGGCGACCGATCCATCCTCGTTAGTGTCGTCCATCGGTGCTTCTGAATCTGATTCCACCATCGGCCTGTCTTCCCCCTATACGCGCAGCTATCCGCGGCCAGTGAGTAGTTCCTGTATAGCATACTGGCCGCCGATGATTTCGGCGGCCAGTTCAGAATCGAATTGAGATCGTCGGCAGTGGATGGTCGCCGTCGTTACTCGGCTGCTGGTCCGCCGTGGGCGGGCATGACTTCAGTCTCTTTGCCGCGCTGCGGTGGCTCAACGGTATAGCCTTCGGCGGCGCTCTCTTTGCTGATGCGACCCTCAAGAATGCCTGCGCGTACCAGGAGCGATCGCACGGTGTCGGTTGGCTGAGCGCCGTTACCGAGCCAGTGCTGCACGCGTTCGGTCTCGATCCGCAGGGTCATAGGTTGAGTTTTGGGATTGTATATCCCAACAGTTTCAATAAAGCGGCCATCGCGGGGCGAGGACGACTCGGCGACAACGATTCGATAGCTTGGCTGGCGTTTGGCTCCCATGCGCCGGAGTCGTAACTTAAGCACCCTGGCAGTACCCCTTCTTGAGATGATCTAGGTTTACGCGGCGTTGGACGCCATTCAATCACAGAGAGTTGCTCCGGCCTGGACCGGCAACACATGATGCTACCACTCGCCTTGCCGTGGCGTCAACGAAAACGTTCATCGCGGATTGACGCTGCGTTCCAGAACGTGACATGATTGCGGGAACCGTTGCATTACACCACGAAAGGACGCTCGCGTCATGGTACAAGCTCAACCTCAGGCCTCCCAAGAGCTTGTGGACGCACTGGACAGCGGAGAGCTTACCCGCGAGCAGTTACGTGAGTTGGCGGAGCTTGAGGCCGCGAGGCTCGGGCTCACGTTTGATGAGGCAGTCGAGCTTGCCCGCAAAAACAAACTCCCGATGAACCCAACCGGGTCTGATCTTCAGATGCATATTTCCATGCTTCTGTATTAGCTCACTATGTCGATTCGATTGCGATCGCTCGGCGCAGCGAGCCGTCACTTCATCAATCATTTGAATCACGCCATTTCCATGACTGTCACGCGGAAACCGTTGACGCTTGCTGTCGAAGGCAACGAGGCAAACATTCGCTTCCGAAATGGCTCGGAAGGGTCATCGGCAACAATTCAGACCCGATTTGGGCGGATGGAACTCTATCTCGGCCACGTTTGCATTTCTGAGATTGGGTCTGATGGAAATCATTTGCTCAAGACGATGCAGTATCGGTATATGTTGACCCCCGATGGGCACTTCGAGCCACAGATCCGGTGGGAATACGTTGGCTACCCGATCGACGATGACATGCATTGTCGTCATTACCTCCAAGGTCCGATTCCACTGAACCTCAGTGATGAGCAGAACAGACAGGTAACACTCAACGACTTGCACCTCCCGACCGGATGGGTTCCGGTCGGGAGGTGCTGCGCTTCTGTATCGTTGATCTTGGAGTGAAGCCATTGAGTCCGGACTGGAACGAGATTCTTCGCGAGAGCGAGCGTCAATCGCGCGCAGGGTTCGCCACCCCGGGCGAGTAGTAACGCCTCCTACGGATACGCCGAGTAGTACGCGTCGATAATCTCGCGGGCCACTGGTGCGGCGGAGCCGGAGCCGGTGACGCCGTGCTCGATCATCGTGACGATGGTGATGCGTGGCGAGTCGCTCGGAGTGAAGGCCCCGAACCAGCCATGGGCTTCCTCGTTCTGCCGGCCGGTCTCGGCCGTGCCGGTCTTGCCCGATACCCGGTAACTGATGCCTTCGAACGCCTGGGTAGCGGTGCCGTTGCCGGCGTGGACAACGGCTTCCATGCCGTCTTTCAGCACCTGGATCTGTTCATCCGAGAGTGGAAGCTGGCCTGTTTCTTCCGGCTCAGTGGAGTGAACGATGGAGCCGTCCAGCTCAACTACATCCATGACCAGATAGGGCTTCCAGAGCGTGCCGCCATTCGTGACGGCCGCATAGGCTTTCGCGACTTGCAGAGGTGACGCCAGGAAATAGCCCTGTCCGATGGCCAGGTTCACGGCGTCGCCGCGCGCCCAGAAATCGCCGATGACGTCGTCTTTCCATTGGGGGTCCGGCACAACGCCTGGGATGTCATAGAGCTCGACAATGCCGGTGCGCTCACCGAAGCCGAAGGTGCGTGACATGTCCGGCAGCCAGTTCTCATCCTGGGCATCCAGATCGGCGCCCATTTTGTAGAAGACCGTGTTGCAAGAACGGTAGATTGCAGTGTGTAGATCCATGTCGCCTTGACCGCCCGGAATCCAGTCCGCCCAGGATTGGCTGGAACCTTCCAGGCTGAATGTGCCGGGGCAGCTGACCGGGGTGCCGGCATCGTAGCCGAGATGCACCATTCCAGCCGACGCGGTGATCAGTTTGAATGTTGAGCCCGTCGGATAGCCAACGATCGTGGCGCGGTTGATGAGCGGCTGCTGCTCCGGATCGTTAAGCTGTTGCCACTCTTCATCAGTCACCCCGCGCACGAATGCGTTTGGATCGAAGGATGGGCTGCTCGCCATGGCCAGGATCTGCCCGTTGTTTGGATCGAGCATCACCGCGGACCCGCTTTGTCCTTCCAAAGATTGGTAGGCAGTTGTCTGGACGTCCAGGTCTAGCGTCAGCACGACGTCGTTTGCCGGTTCGGCTTCGACCTCGCCCAGCGCGCGGATCAGTGTTTCATCCGGGTTGACCAGAGACAGCGTTCCGCCGCGCTTGCCGGCTAGCCACTGCTCGGCATACGACTCGACACCGCTACGGCCGATTCTGTCGCCCGACTGGTAGCCACGTTTGGCCAGTTCGGGCAGCTCTTCAGCAGTGATCTCGCTCATATAGCCAACGACATGGGCAGCGGCTGGGCCGGCTGGATAGACGCGGGCCGGCCACTTCTGGAGAACTGCGCCGTTGATTGCCGCAATATTGTCGATAAAGGCCTGGTCAACGTTGTCCGGGAAGTCCTTCACCGGCATAAACCAGGTCGGCTCACCGCCCTCGTAGCGGCTCCTGATCTGATCTTCCGGCATGTCGATGAGTTCCGAGAGCTCGCGCAACATGGCGCCTTCGTCAGTGATCTGGCCGGGAATGATGCCGACCCGGCTGATAAAGCCACTGTGCGCCAGCGGCCGGCCTTTTCGGTCCAGAATCCGGCCACGCTGCGGAATGTCGCTCGTCCAACGCACAAAGCCGTCGCCCAAACCAGTGAAAATCAGGTTAGGTGACCAGTCCACACGGTACTCGTCGCCCTGTTGAACTACCGGGATTTGCTGGTCGTCCGTGAACTCGCCGATCCGCGACGATTCGATGGTGACTCTGGCCGGAAAGACAATGTCGTTGTCATTTCCGGTGGTCACTTCGGCGTTGACTTCGACGATGCCGGCTTCGACGGCAATGGCCTCGTAGCGGGCAATAAAATCTTCTTCGCTGATGGCGGCCTTGGCCTCATCGGTGAGTAGCTCATACATCTGGTCGTAAGCCAGGCTGGACCACATCTCGACATAGGTCGACGCCACGCCCTTCGCCGTCCCGAGCGCTCCCGGATCGGGCGGAGTGGCCGTCGGCTCCGGTTCCGGAGTTGGTGTGACATCGACGGCTGGTGGCGGGATGCTTGGGGTTGTCCCGGCGGCGTTGCTGTCGCCGTCGGGTGTTGCTGTTGGCTCATCGTCGACAGTCTCGGCAGTGTTGGTTGGGGTAGCGTCGACATCGGTGACAGCCGCCGGCTGATTGCCATCCTGGTCCGCATCAGTTGAGAAGCGGCTGGCGACCAGAAATGAGCCAGTCAACAGCACGCCGATAATCGCGCCGACCAGCAGGAACTTCGGCCACAGCCGCTCCCGGCGGCCGTAAGGCGACCAGCTTGAGGACCCGGAGCTGCCGCCGCGCGGCTTCCCCACACTTCGGGCGCTGGAGCTTGGTGGCTCCCCGCCCGACGACTGAGACGAGAATGGTTTTGGTTCTTCAGAGTTTGAACGGGGCACGAGGTGGACTGTACCTTCCAATGCGGTTGCCAGGGACGATGAGAGTCTCAGGAATCATGAATTGTATATGTACGTACTCTCTCATTGCCGTGACAGAACGTCAAGGCAATGATGAGGGTCGCTCCCATGGGAGAAGCGCCAATCCGCCGATTTCGTCACGGAGTCTAGCGAAACGGATAGCGCTGCCTAAGAGTACGACATTCCGGTGGATCCCAATGGGCCAGCCGCCGATATGCTTTGTAGGAGAGTGCCCTCCAGTGGTTGGGGGTTCTTGAAATGTTTGACAAGGAAACGAGGAGGGCACAGGGCCCTCCCATACGAAATTCGCCATTTAACAATCAGGATGCTGTTGATTCCAGCCAGTGCGGGATTGGTAGGCGACGGCCGCGCTGAGGATCATATTTTCATTGAAGGCCCGTCCTGTGAAACAGAGCGAGGTTGGCAGCCCGCGCTCGCCCATCCCGTTTGGAACAGCGATGCCCGGTAGTCCGGCGACGTTGGTGGCCGCGCTCATCTGTCCTCGGCCCTTTCCTTCATAATACGCGTCGAAACGCATCCCAATTGGGCTGGCAACCCTCGGGCTGGTCGGAGTGAGCAGCGCGTCGTAGTGGACCAGCAATTCGTCCAATGATTTGCAGATAAGCCGGCGAATGCGCAGCGCCCGCAGGTACACATGCGCTGGAATCGTCAACGCCGTAAGCGGGTTGATATGCGTCTCGACCGCGGCAAGCTGGCGGACGTCACCGCTGGTTATCAGCTCTTCAAAGGCAGCCGCCATCTCGCTTCGGATGATTGCCTCAGCGACTTCGCGATACGGGAACTCCGGCAGCGCGACCGCCTCGATCGTCCCGATGTTCTCAAGCTCTTTCAGGGATTGCTCGAAGTTTGCCCGAACCTCGGGCTGAAGGTCCTCAAGCTCGCTCTCGACCACACCGAAGCGGAAGCCGTTGGTTTTTGGAGCACTGCCCGGATAACTATAGGCGTGTTGAATGCTGGTGCGATCTCCAGAATCATGCCCGGCGATTGCGTCCAGCACCAGGCCGCAGTCTTCCGCCGAACGGCACATTGGACCGAGCTTGTCCATCGTCCAGGACAGCGCCATCGCGCCCCGGCGGCTGACCCGGCCATAGGTTGGCCGCAGACCGCTGACGCCGCAGTTATTTGACGGCGATAGGATCGAGCCTTGCGTTTCCGATCCAATCGCGAAACCCACGGACCCACTGGCGACGGCAGCGCCCGAGCCGGAGGATGAGCCACCGCTCCAGGCCTCTTCATTCCAGGGCGTCTTACAGGGACCGGTAAAGGATGCTTCAGGCTGTTCGTAGCCCATGCCGCCGGCCAGCTCTATCATTGCCAGCTTGGCAACCATAATCCCGCCGGCTGCCTGGAGTTTATGCACCACATGGGCATCTTCAGCGAAGGTCTGGTCACGATACGGCGCGGCGCCCCAGCTTGTCGGGTAATTCTGGGTGGCAATCAGATCTTTTACGCCATAGGGGATGCCGTGCAACGGACCGCGATCGTAGCCGGCTGCAAGCTCGGTTTCGGCAAGCCGGGCCTCCCGCAGCGCCCGCTCTTCCGTAAGCGTGACGACCGCATTAAACTGGCGGGCAACCGTGTCGAGCCGCTCAAGGTACATGCGCGTTAGCTCGGTCGGCGTGGTTTCCTTCTTGCGCAACGCGGAGCCCAGCTGAGTAATCGTTTGATAATGCATTACTCAGCCTCCGACCGGTAGGCGCTGAAGACGAAATCCGGCTCGTCAGCGTTGGTGAGCGGATAGTTGCGTAGCGTGGCGGCGCGTCCTAGCCAACCCTCAATGCCTTTGCGTAGGCGTTCAAGCTCCTCGGTGTCTTCGATCCTGGTGTCCAGCGACGCCTGAATCGTCTCCAGTATGGCGTCGATCTGCCGGTTCTCGTCCATTTCCGCATGATCCTCTCAACCCGTTACCAATGCTCGCTGCCGGGAGCTCCCTTGAACGGGCCAACAATATTGCTGGTAATCCAGCCACCGTAGAAGCGGCCATCCTGAGGTTGCGCTTGTTCGTCGCCAACATAGCATGCGTCCACCCGTCGGGGGTAGAAGGCGATGTAGTCCTTGATGTTGGCAAAGCGATCCACCGGGTCAGGATAGCTCCAGCCGGCGTCCTCGCTGCGCTTGCCGTCTACCTCGATATTCCAGTAGACCGCGCCACCCTTCCATTCGCAGACTGAGCGGCTCTGGCTGGTCGTGAGATATTGTGTCTGAACGTCGTCGCGTGGGATGTAATAGGTCGGCGGGCTGCTGGTTTCGAGCACGCGATAACCGTGCCCGCTGTCGGCAATGGTGACTCCGTTAAACACCACTCTCAACCGCTGTGAAACCGGCTCAAGTTCAGGTGGACGCGGATAATCCCAGACCGATTCCTGACCTTTCAGAGGTTCGACGCGTTGCATGTCGCGACATCCTTTCATTAAGCAAGAACGATTGAAAACAAACTATGGGACTTTTGGAGGGCTGTCTAGCCCGGCAGCTATTGTCATACTCGGTGCCACGCTCATATCTGGCGGAGTGCGTGGAGCGAAGCGGGTGTCAAAGCGTGGGACACAGAGATCGGCTTGACGATGGATAGCGGCCCCAGCGTAACACCTTCACGAACCATACGAGGTGATCCAGCCACGGAACAGGCTGCTCCTGTGCGCGGTGTCTCAACCGTCGAATCTGAGCGCGTTGCGCCCGATGGCGCTGACCGGCTGGTTGCCGCACTAGCCTATATCGGCGTGATTCCTTTCTTACTGTTTGCCGGCTCGCCTGGCCGTATTTTCATACGCCGTCATCAGCATATCGCGGCGGTTGTCCATGCTATACGGGTCGTCTGGACCGGCGCGGTTCTGGCTGTCTGGATGCGTCTCAGCGCTGACGTTGAGACAAACGAGCGGCTCAGTATGCTTGGCCGTGATGTGGCGGCGCTGGTCGTCGCCGGTGTTCCCTGGTACACGAGCTTTCAGACGAATGTGCTCCCGTGGATCTTAATTCCACTTGTCGCTACCTGGCTGGTGTCGCTAGGAGGTTTCTATCTGGCACTGGCTGGCAAAACGGCTGACTTCCAGGCGTTCACCAACGCGGATTGGAGCGATCCGGTCATTCGCAAGCGCTGGTTTGCCTGGACCCCTGAAGAAGAGCGCCGGCTCGCGCGGTTGGCCCGCGACCGCCACCTTGAGAAGATCCAACGCTCCACCAGGACATATAATTCCGAGCGGGTGCGTCGCGAGCAGATGACAACTATTCAGTCAAACATCGATCAGCTAAAAGCCCAGCGGGAACATAACGACCAGTTGCTCGCGCTAGGAGAGATCAGCCAGCGCCGCTATGACGCAGCCAGGCTTGACATCGATGAAGGTATCGCCGAGCTTCAGCGGGCGCAAAGTGGACTGGTAGCGCGAACGGGGGCAACCTCCGGTCAGACGCCGCAGCGTTTGCGGGTTAGCCGCACCGACCGCTCGGCCGAAGCGTTGGTGAACACGGTTGCCATCATCACGCCATCCGGCATACCGCTCTTTACCTATGGCAAGTTCGCTCTGGACGATGCGATTGTGGCCGGTATTCTCAGTGCCTTCGATAGCCTGAGTGAAGAGGTATTTGGCTCGCGAGTCAATAAAACCCAGCTAGCTGAGGGGCAGGTGCTTTTTTTCGCCCACGGCCAGTTCGTGCTCATTCTGTCGATTTTTGACGACGATCCCTCTCCACGTCAGGTGGAACAGCTAAAGACCATGCTGCGTCAGTTTGAGCAAGCCAACCAGGGCGCCATGCGTCGCGAGCAGTACGACCCCGCGTATCTGCACGAGGTCATGATTCCCTTCAAGTTCACCGATGCGCGCTCCTCGTCGTCAGAGCGGACGGGGTAGCGTGCCCGGAGAGTTCCTACTCCGTGACTGTCATCCCGACGAAGGAGGGATGACAGTCCAAGACGGTACAATTGCATTTGGAACGTTCTTGCGATCCCATCGCGGTTCCGCCAGCATTTGCTGGCGGCTTTCTGGTGAGGACCGACTGATCCGAATGAAGTTGTGAGCTATGGCACAGGTTTTTGACATCCCAGCCGCTGCGATGAATCCCATCGAGCCCATTGAGCGCTTGAGTCAGGGCGAGGCCGAGCGGCTGCTGGCGAATTACGACGTTGGACCGAGAGACGGCAACGGGCGCACGGTCGTGGTTGCCATGAGCGGCGGTGTTGATTCCGCCGTGACCGCGTTGCTCCTGCGTGAACGCGGCTACAACGTTATCGGCATGAACATGCGGGTTTATACGCCAGCCGAGGATGACGACTACATCAATCCTTGATGCTCGATTGAGTCGTTGGAAAATGCCCGTGCCACCTGCCAGGGCATGGACGTGCCGTTCTACCCGCTCAACGTGCAGAAAGAATTCGAGAGAGTCGTTATCAACTACTTCGTGGACGAGTACGCTCAGGGCCGCACGCCGAATCCCTGCCTGGAGTGCAACCGCTACGTGAAGTTCCGGCATTTAATTGCCAAAGCGCGTTTCCTGGGGGCTGATTTCCTGGCGACTGGACACTATGCGCGCATCGAGCGTGACGAGCACGGCGTCTTCCATCTCCACCAGGCGGCTGACGACACGAAGGACCAGTCCTATGTGCTCTATATGCTGACCCAGGAGCAGCTTGGTTATTTGCTCTTCCCTCTGGGCCGGCTGAGGAAGACCGAGGTGCGCGAGCTGGCGCACGCGTTCGGGCTGCCGGTGGCCGGTGTTCCGGATAGCCAGGGCACCTGTTTTGTCGGCAAGGGCGCTTATACGGATTTCGTGAGCAAGCGCCGGCCAGGGCTGACTGTTCCCGGACGGATCGTCGATTCACGTGGAACCGTGCTCGGAGAACACCAGGGATTATTGCAATACACCATCGGCCAGCGCCGGGGCATTGGAGTAGCCGGGCCGGAGCCGTTCTACGTTCTGCGGTTGGACCTGGAGCGGAATCAGCTTGTCGTGGGTACTCGTGATGAGATGGGCTTTACCGCCCTGATCGCTCACCAGGTGGATTTCGTCTCAGGCGTATGGCCAGCCCAACGATTCGAGTGCGAAGTGGCTGTTCGCTATCGTGGAACGCGCTATCATTCGGAGATTGAACCGTTGAATGATGGCAAGGTGCGGGTCCATTTCGCCGACGTACCGTCGGCAGTCGCGCCCGGTCAAGCTGTGGTTTTCTATCGTGGCGATGAGGTGCTGGGGGGCGGCACAATTTCGGTCGCGGAGAATCTGCCACCTGTCGTGACGATCTGAGCATTAATGAGGAAGAGAACACAACCTTGCCACCGTCACTATTGCTGGGCCTGACAATCGCGACGATATACGGTTGTGGCTGCCACGCGCTGGTTGGCCGGCGGCTCTGGCAGTGGCCGCTCTTTTGGGCTGCCGCCCTGCTGGGGTTCTTTATGGGGCATGCCGCCGGTGTAGCGCTGGGCGTCGAGTGGCTTCGAATCGGGAGCGTCCCGCTCGTGGCGGCGACGTTGGGGGCGGCTGGGGCACTCTGGTTGTGCTGGTTTTTCACGGGGTCATACGCGGCTGTGGATTCCGATCATTATCGAGAACAGCGCACCCAATAAGCGCGTAACCGCAACGTGGCCCGCGCGTTCGTGCGAAGATGGTAGGTAAGGAACGCCGGGTTGCGGACCTATCAGCCTTACTGTCAAGTGAGGCGCAGCACAGCATTACGGCAAAGGTAAGGGGACAGGATGCGAAAATCGTGGGCGATTATTATTCCGCTGGTCGTGCTCGCCATCATTATTGGATTAACCGTCGGACTTTACCTGCTTGGCGATGCCGACGCGTCGGCGCTTGAGAAGTTCCGCGACATCATGATCGTGTACCTCGGTTTTCTGTGGGTAATTGTCGTGTTGCTGGTCGCGATTCTCGTGGGTGTCCTGGTATGGGTTGCGCTGTTGATCAAGGACAAGGTCATCCCGCTGCTCCAGCAGATCCAGGAAACCATGGTGCGGGTCAAGGGTACCGCCGAGTTCATGTCTGAGGAAGTTGCCTCGCCGGTGATCGGATTCTACGGGTCCATGGCCAAGGCGCGCCGGATGTCCCAGGTCATTACCGAGCGTCGGCCGAAACAAAAAAACGCCGATCAGGACCGTATGCCGGGCAAAGTGAAGCAAATCTTGCGCCGCCCATCCAAATAGGCGCAGGATTAATACCCAGGGAAAGGGAGAAGAAGATGACCGATCAAGCCTCCGAGCGCTTGCAGAAGCAGCTGGCCGGATTTCGAGGGGTCGACTGGGAGCGCTACGTCTCCGACTCCAGCAACGACACCTCCTCACTGTCATTCTTCAGCGGGCTTCTCCTTGGGTTGATTGTTGGAACCATTGTTGCCGTTCTCCTCGCGCCCCAGCCAGGCAGCAACACCCGCGAGCAAGTCAAACAAACCGGCATCGAGCTCCTGCCGATTGGCAACAGCGAAGAGCGAGCCGAGGTTAAGATTTAGGCGGTTTTCTCCCCTCTCCCGCAGGGAGAGGGGTTGGGGATGAGGGCTTGTTGCCAGATACGTTCTAATATGACCCCGAGATCTGCTAACACCTCGTCATTACGAAACCGCAACACTCGAAATCCGAGCGTGCGGAGATATTCGTCCCGGTCTGCGTCATATTCAACCTGGGAATCATGGATAGGGCCGTCGAGCTCAATGACAATCTGAGGATGCAGGCAGCAATAATCGACGATGTACGGGCCGATAGGATGTTGTCGGCGGAATTTGAGTCCGTTGATTTGCTGGTTGCGTAGAGCTTTCCATAGTACCCGTTCGGTGGGCGTCATTGTCTGTCGTAGTGCGCGGGCATTGACGAGGGCTTCTCTTTCGACGTAAATGCCTCCTTCGCCCCTCAGCACAGCACCAGATTGCTCGTCAAATTACTGTGATACTCATACTCCTGCCCGGCGGCCCGGAGATGAATCTCATAGCCGGGAGTCACGACCTGGGCGTAGGAGAAGCCTGGTTTTGGGCAGCCGAGCGCGGTTGAGGGCCATTCGCGTTGGGTGAAGCTCAATACCTGCACGTCACCCTCGTCGACGCCGGTCTCCATGGCGGCGGCTTCGACAGCCAGCAGCACTGGCTGTGGCAATGCTTCAGCTTCAGGTATTGGAGTGTTGTCCGGTGGAGTGGACGTGGGCATCGGGACCTCCGGTTCAGTTGGTTGCGGCGGGGCTGGCGAACTTGGTGTGGGGTCGGGACTGTCACCTCCACAGCCTGCCAGCAGCGCGATCGAGACTGCGCCCGCGAGGCTGCGGACGATAACGTCCCGGCGGCTCCATTGCTGGCCACGTTCAATCACAGTCAATCCTCATCGACTTCGCCTAATCTAGGTGAATCTAATTGTCCACTATCAACGCGGTTTCGGTCAGGTAGAGGTTTCAGCTGCTTGCTCCGCGGGTGCTGGCGGTTCTGGAGTGATAGAGGCTTCGCCAAGCTGCCGCTTGCGCCAGGGGATGATCACCTCTTCAAACAGCACCTGGATCATCGCGGCTGCTGGGACGGCGATGAATGCGCCCGCCAGCCCCATTAGCGCCCCGCCAATCAACACCGATACAAACACGAGCAGCGGGTGGATGTCCAGCTGGTCGCCCTCGACGAGAGGCGATATCACATACCCCTTTAAATTTTCGACGATGACCGAGGCCGCAAACACAATGCCAAGCGTCGTTAACCCCTGAAGCGCCGCGATGGCGAGGAGCGGAATGCGCGCCATCCAGGGGCCGATTCGGGGAATAAGCTGTCCCAGCGCCACGACAATCGCCAGCAGTAGCGGAAACTCAACGCCGGCGAGCCAGAGTGCGCCATACATCAACCCGCCGACGATAGCCATGACGATGAGCTTGGCTCGCAGGTAGTAACCAACCCGCACCCACATCTTGGTGAGCACATCGCGCGTTGTGCCCCGGTGCTCTGGCGCGACCATTGAGAGAATGAGCTCCAGAATCCGGGTGCGTGTCGTGACCAGGAGTAGCGAAATGAAGAACACGCTAAACGCATCGTAGATCAGGCTAAACAGGACCGTTGGAAGGGTTGTGAGCCGGTCGCCGACACCGCTGGCGATGCGGCCGGCCAAGCCTTCTACCTGGCTGTCAAAGGCCCCAAGGGTGGGGTACTCGGCTTGTAGCTCGGCGTAGCGCTCCTGCAAACCTTCGAAACGGTCAACATAATCAGGGATGTTGCCGCTTAACTCGGCGATCTGGCGAAAGAGGGGTGGCAACACGTACCAACCGGCGGCGATTACGATGGCGAAAGCGAACAGGTACACCACCAGCGCGGCCAGAAGACGTGGAACTTTGAGCCGTTCAAGCAAAGCTGCTGGACGTGAGACGGTCGCGGCGAACAGCACACTGATGAAGAGGACGAGGAGAACATCCTGCAGACGCAGCAGGAGCTGGATGGCAAAGAACGTGAGTATAGCCAGCGCCAGGGCGTAGTAGATAGGGAGGGCTTGCTGGACGAACGAGCCGCCTTCATTGCCGCGTTGACCGGCCATTATCGCTCCTCACGCACTCACCATTGCCCGATGTGTTCGTCAGAACCATTGTAGCGGTGGTTGTCCTGTTTGCGTTTTCCATAAGTACAGAGCCTCCTCCTCGTTTTGTGTGGAGTTGGCAGTCAATGCTTTAATGCTCGCCATAAGGTCTTGTGTTTCAGCGCTCGACAGGAACCCTGCCTCGACGCCACACGGCGAAGTGTGGCTGAATTTCCTTTTGCCTGGAACGTCCGTGAATTGCCAAGGAGGCAAGGTATTCGATACGCGCTAACATTTTTCACAAGCATTCTTCTACTGGCGGGCTGTGGAGGCAGTTCGCCCGATTCCTCGAAGTTGCCGCCAATCCCGCCAACGATGACGACTGAGCCGACGACTGAGCCGCTCCCGGCTGTCGAAGCGACGCCGGTGCCCGAAGGTCAGATCCTGCCGCCGCTGGAGGATGGGCAGCAGGTGACTGCGGCGGACCGTCGCTATGCCATCGAGGTTCCAGAGTTCTGGGTTCGGGGAACGGCCCCACCAGACGACATCGCCTTTCGGGAATCGGGTGGGACACCGGCGGACGACGGATTCGCCTACAGGGTGACGAGGGAGTCGCTGCCACAGTCGATCGCAAATGTCGACGAGTATGCCGCTTTCCGGCAGACGACGATGCAGGACGGCTTCGAGGATGTCGAAACGCTGTCGTTTGATCCGGTGAGAGTCGCGGACATGCAGGGCATACGCGCGGTTTATACAACAGTCATCGGCGCGGAATCCGTGTTGGTCCACCAGGTGTATCTTGTCGACGGTCAGACCGGGTTCGTGTTGACGGGCAACGCACCCCTCGACGGCGACACCGACGCCGCCCGGGAGCTTTTTGATCGCATCGCCGGTTCGTTCTCGTTCCCGAGAGGCTAGACGATTTCGTTGATCCGCCGCGCAAGGTCGATGTCGAGCTCGGTGACGCCGCCGACCTCGTGGGTAGTCAGAAAGAGGATCACATTACGGTAGCGGATGTCGATGTCGGGGTGGTGGCTGGTTTCCTCAGCGATCTCAGCCACGGCGTTAACCAGGGCTATGGCCTCGCTAAAACTCGGCCTGCGGAGACGCAGCCGAAGCCCGCCTTCTTGCCGGTTCCAGCCTTTCAGCTCCCGCAAGGCCATGTCAATCTCGCGCGTGCTGAGTGGCTGCTGTGGAACAGTAGGCTCCAGATCGCCGGGATTATCGATGCTCATGCTCTTCTATCCTTGCAGTGGAGAGGATCCCTATCTCGTTGACGATAGCGGATTCCTCGCTGTTGTGTAGTGGAAATTGATATTCTTCTCGTTGCCGGTTGATGTACGTACACATAACAGTTTGCCGGCTCCGTGCTTGTTGCCGGTGGATCAGCGTAATCGACGCCCGAATAGAGGAACGTAACAACGCATGTCCCGACCCTATGGCCACCATCGCTCACGACGCTCACGCTCCGGCCGGACTGGCCGCCGGGAGCTGCGCCGTCGTGCAGTGTCATCGCGGCTGATTAACCGGTCGGCTCACGATCGTTACGGACAGGCGCGGCGCGCGTCCTCGTTAACGCGCTATGCCAGCCTGGTGGGGATTTTCTTGCTGACGATGCTTGGTGGCTCGTTGCTTTTCACCGGCGCCGCCACCGTGGCGGCCTGGAACTATTTCAGCGCCGATCTCCCCTCACTTAACGCGGTCGAGGCTCAACAGTTCGAAACTACGCGAATTTTCGATCGCAATTGGAACCTGCTATATGAAGTCAGCGATCCCTTGACCGGCTATCGCAACTACACCACCCTCGATCAGATCACTGCTGAAGGCGAGAACGATTTTCTGGTGGAGGCGACCATCGCCGCTGAAGACCGGACGTTCTACAACAATTTCGGCGTCGAACCTCTGGCCATTGTCCGGGGAGCGTTCCAGAACATCTCCGGCCAGGGCGCATCCGGTGGATCAACAATCACCCAGCAGCTTGCGCGCCAACTCTATCCCGACACGATTGGCTTTGATCGCACATATCTGCGCAAGGTTCGCGAAGCGATCGTTGCCGTGCAGCTCACGGACGCCTACTCCAAGGAGCGCATTCTTGAGATGTATCTGAACTCTGTGTATTACGGCAACCGTTCCTACGGCATCGACGCGGCCGCGCGGGCCTATTTTGACAGGGAACCGTCGGAGCTTACCCTGGCGCAGGCGGCCATGATCGCAGGTCTGCCGCAGGCGCCCAGCGCCTACGACCCCAGCCAGAACATGGAGGCAGCCAAGCTGCGCCAAGGCTATGTGCTGGATCAGATGGTTGAGGCCGGCTTCATCAGTAACGAAGAGGCTGACGATGCCTGGCACGACGTATTGGTCATTCCTCCGCGTGAGGACCAGGTCATTCTTGCGCCGCACTGGGTAAATATGATTATCGCCCAGCTTGAGCAACAGTATGGCGCGGAAAAGGTCTACCGTGGTGGTCTGGCGGTGCGGACGACGCTCGATCTTGACTTGCAGCTGCAAGCTGAACAGGCGGTTCGCGAGCATGTTGCCACGCTTGAGCCGTATAACGCGACTAACGGCGCGGCCGTTGCGATGCTGCCGGACACCGGCGAGATCGTCGCGTTGGTGGGCTCGCGCGATTACTTTGATGACGCGATTTCCGGCCAGTTCAATGTAGCCATCTCTGAGCGCCAGCCTGGCTCGGCCTTTATGCCGCTGGTCTATGCGGGAGCGTTTGAGCAGGGGTGGTATCCGGGCACGATGATTCTCGACTATCAGGTGTCCTACGAGACCCCCGGCGCGCCCGAGCCGGTCTATGCACCCCAGAACAGTAGCCAGCTTTATCATGGCGCTGTCTCCGCC
>JACCZH010000162.1 GCA_013696045.1 Chloroflexia bacterium | reverse complement strand
GCGCCAAGTCGTTGGCGGGATGTTTGACGCCGATGGCAAGCCGCACGCATTCCTTTGGCAGGATGACAGGATGACGGACCTGGGCACGCTGGGTCGGCTGCTGATGTGATTGACAACGCTCTCGTAGATCATTTGCGCGGGGAAGTGGACTACCTGCGTGATGAGCTCTCCGAGGCGCGCCGACAGTTGGACGCCATGACCCGACAGGCGGCATCTGAGCGGGAACGGGCGGATATCCTGCAGCGAGAAGCGTTGGGCCGGATTGCCGCGTTGACGGCTACCATTGAGGAACGACAGTCGGTGACAGACGCCATGCCAGAGACGCCAGGATCGCCTGAGAGCGTTGCAAAAGGCGACAATGGGTCAATAGTCGAGGGCCGTACATCGGGCCTCTGGCGGCGTCTCTGGGATCCGTTGCGGGGGTCGTGATCAGGTCCGGAATATGAGGAACCAGGGATCAGCAGCCGGATCGCTTGCACTAGATGAACGGGGAGGAGCGTGCCTAGCTGGCTCCCTCCTCCGTGATGGCGATCGCTTCCGTCGCCGCCAGCGCCTCGGCGAGTGCCTCCTCCAGCAAGAGTGCCCGACCTGCTTCCCAAGCGACGAAGACACTGAGGTCACCCACCTGAGCCTTGATGGTGACTGCATCCTGTTCATACATGGCTTGAACGGGGATCGATATCAATCTCGAACTCCCCAGAGCTGACTATTTCGAACAGTGTCGCCGCAGCACTATACAAGCGCGGCGCTTGCACGGCTCGACCGTGCGTTCCAGCAATCCTGGCAAGCCATGCGGGTAGGGAGGATCAGTGCGCCTCGGTCGCTCTCCTCTCCCGATCGACGTTTGCAGCGAGCGCACGAAGCACGGTCTTCACTTGGAAAACTGTGAGTCCGGGATGCTTGGCAAGCAGACGCGCAATAAACCCGGTGACATGTGGCGTGGCGAAACTGTTGCCCGTCGCCGTGATCGTCCCACCATCCATCCAGGCAACAGGAACATCGATGCCCCGGGCTCCGAACTCCACGGGCGGTGCAGGATTGTAGTAGAAGCGCTCCGGTTCCGGCACCTCGTGTGCGGCAACCGAGACGACAGCAGCATACGTCGACGGGTACGAGGGCTTTGGGAGGTTGTTCGCGGCGACGACGAGCGGGATGTGCCGAAAGTACGCCAGATCCGCGAGCTCGTGGAGCACACCGAAGAACTCCGCCTTGGTCGAGCCGAGGCTCAAATTGCAGACATCCATGCCATTCTCCAGCGCCCACTGAATGCCGGTGGCGAAGATGATGCCGCGACCGGTAAGATCATCACCAAGGACCTTGACACTGTAGATCTCGCACTCCGGTGCCAGGGCACGAATAATGCCGGCGCATGCGTTGCCGTGGCCATAGGCATCGCGATGCGGCTTCTCGTCATAGACCAGCTTCCCGCGCTCTTCGCGGATCGCGACATAGCCCTGGACCACACCAACAGCCGGATGGTCAGCGTCAATGCCACTATCGATGATCGCAACCTTGACGCCCCTCCCGGTGCTACCGCCCCAGGCCCAATCCTGAGTGAGATCATCGAGCAGCGGCACCGGGCGCAGCGACGCCAGCGCGTCGGCGGCGAAGGCCGCCGACCAGGCAGGCCGGAGAGCGTTGGTGTCGCTCATCGCCGGCCAGCCAGGTGCAGACCGCCTGGTCGTGGGCGCTCTCTCAGATAAGCGGCGAACGATTCGAGAACGGCGGTGCACGCTTGCTGCTCCGCTTCTCCATAACGAGCGATTTCCTCGACCAACCGTGCGAGGGTCAGGGTACGCCTCGTCAGTGGATCGTCCACCAACCCGCTTGCCAGCTGGTTCATCCGGTCGGTGAGCACGCGTCTCGCATCCGGCGCAAGTCCGGCGAGACCACCCAGCGCCTCCCCGACCAGCATGGCAAGCGAGTGCGTAGCCCGTCGGTGGTCGAGGATGGATGCTATTTGCCGGGCGAAGATGCCCAGGAGCTCCATATCAGCCAGGGAGTACGTGGGTTGCCCCTGTCGGTCGAGCAGTTCCACGACGCCAAGGACGCGGTCGGGGTCAACCGCCGAGATGACCGGCACGGCGAGTATCGTGTTGGGGAGATAGCCAACCTGCTCAGCAACGTCGCGAGCATGACGAGGGTCTGCCTGGGCGTCGGCAACTGCCAGCGGCTGGCCGCTCATTGCGACAAGACCGGCAATGCCCCGTCCCATCGGTAGCCGAATGTCCTTCACCTTCTCCGCGGTCGCCCCGATCGCGATCTCGAAGGTCAGCTCTCCTGCAGCCGGGTCGACGAGGAGGAGTGCCCCTTCCGGCGAAGGGATCGCACGCGCTGCCGTCCGGACGGCGAGATCAAGCACGTCCTCCGTTGGTGACTCCGCGGCAAGCGTCTCCGCCGCCAGCGCGCGCGTCAATGCCCGTCGGAGCTCCTCGACGAAGCGGGCATCCTGGTCGCCGCGGTTTTCCGGTCCATCGTCATGTGTGCTCATCGCAGGCTCCTCGCTGGCTGCTCGGGATCGTCATACGCCTGATACGCGCGGGCCATCATATGAGCCGATGCAGTCGTGGTGCCAAAGCCCGACCGCCGGGCATCGCATCCGGCAACAGATCCGATTGGGACGGAACACCGAAGAGACCGAAGCCGACGACCTCAGGCTCGGGAGTGCTGGACGACGGAACCGGCATCGTCGCCTGTATTCCGCCCTCGCGCAGAGCGAAGACCACGGTCAGAGCGAGTGCTGGCAACGCCAGCAGGGGCAGCGCGATCCCGACGCTCCAGGTCTCGGCCAGCAGCGGCCCAGCGATCGGCCCGATGAGACCTCCGGCGCCGGCCGCGATGAGGAAGAGGGAAAAGAAGCGCCCATACAGGTGCTCCGGCAAACGATTCTGGAAGTAGGTGATCATCGCGATCTCTTCCAGATCGGCGGTCAACCCGAACAGGATCAGCCCCACGATGGCCAGGCCCAATCCACCTGCGAGCCCGAACAGCACGAGACCGAGGGCCTCCACCACAACCGCACCAGCTGCGATCAGGATCGCCCGGGGACCAAGATAGGACCCGGCACCGGCCAATGTCCCGCCGATCGCGGTCCCGATCGAGATCACGGCGAAGAAGACGCCGACGCCTCCCTCACCGAGACCGAGATTGATGGCCTGGACGACAAAGAGGGCCATGGCCGCCATGACCAGGGCCGAGGTAAACACGGTCACAGCGGTATAGAGGGCGACATCTGGACGTCGGAGCAGGGTCAGGTAGCCTTCCCC
>JACCZH010000147.1 GCA_013696045.1 Chloroflexia bacterium | reverse complement strand
TCCCCTGCCGGAGTTGGACTTTTTCATCTACAGCTAGTTCAAGTGGAGGTACACCGGTGACATTTAGCTGGAATCAGGTTGTTGCCGGCAGGGCAAGCAAACTCGCGCCCTCGGCGTTTTCCGACCTGGAAGGAATCCGCAGCGTCGAGGACCTTATCTTTTTTGCCGGCGGCACTCCGCCGCTTGAGAAACTACCAATTGCTCGCCTGCGACAGGCCAGCGCCGACGCCTGGGAAGATGCGGCGGATCACTTGTATTACGGCGAGTCACAGGGCCACGAGCCACTGCGCCACATGATCGCCGAGCGCATGACCTCGCGCGGCGCCACGACCGATCCCGAGCACGTCATGATCACAAACGGATCGCAGCAGGGACTCGATCTCATTGCGCGCACGCTCTTCGACCCGGGCGACGTTGTGGTGATCGAAGGCCCGACCTACTTCGGAGCGATGCAGGCTTTCGACGCCTACGAGGTAACCTATCGCACCGCTCCCGTTGATGATGATGGACTCATCCCGGACGAACTGGAGCGATTACTGCGGGAACATCCGCGGCCAAAAGCAATCTATACCGTGCCGACGTTTCAGAATCCCACCGGAGTCACGATCTCGCCGGAGCGCCGTCGTCGTGTCGTCGAGCTATCGCTTGAATACACCGTCCCGATTATTGAAGATGATCCGTATGGCGAGCTGCACTTCCCCGGCGACCCGGTTCCGCCACTACGCGCGCTCGACTCGAACGTTATCTACCTGGGCACGTTCTCGAAAACCCTCGCGCCGGCGCTGCGTATGGGTTGGATGGTGATGCCGGAAGCCTTGATCCCGCCGCTCGTCAATTCAAAAGAGGCGGTCGATATTCAATCCGACCGCTTCGTGCAGCGCGCAGTCGTACGTGCATGCGCTGACGGGTGGCTCGATGCGCATCTCGATGAGGCACGCGCTCTGTATCAGGAGCGTTGCCAGAGGATGATCGCGGCGCTCCAGCGTGAGATGCCCCCGGGGACACGCTGGATCACACCTCAGGGTGGTTTCTTTGTCTGGGTCACCTTGACCGGCGAGATTACCAGCAACGCCCTGTTGCCAACCGCCGGGAAACACGGAGTCGCCTATCTGCCGGGCTCAGCCTTCTATCCTGACCGGCGCAAAGAGCCGACCCTGCGTCTCGGGTTCTCGACCCTTCCCGACGACAAGATCGACGAGGGCATCCACCGCCTCGGCAGGGCAACAGCAGAGTTTCTGGGATGATGTTCTCGTTGTTGCGGAGGCTCACACCGGCTTAAGGGGCTGGTGTGGCTCACGGGGCAGTTCGGCGTGGACCGGGTCACCCGGCCGCACGTCCCCTCCAGTGATGACGATGCCCATCACGCCCGCTTTGCGGATGAGGTTTCCGTGCTCGTCGCGCCCAAGCGTTGCCGCCATCAGACCCGGCTGGATCCCGTTCAGCTGGGCGCAGGGATTGCGCAATCCGGTCACTTCGACCACCGCGGTATTGCCTAGATGCAGCAGGGTACCAGCCGGAAGCCCGAGCAGGTCGAGACCACACGTAGTGATATTCTCGCCCATCCGCCCTGCCGCCACATCAAAGCCAGAGTCCCGCAGCTCATCATGCAGCTCAGCGTGGATCAGGTGTACCTGCCGCAGATTGGGCTGGCCTGGATCACGCGCCACCCGCGAACGGTGCTTAACCGTTGTGCCCAGATGCGCGTCACCCTCGACGCCCAGTCCGGTAATGAGCCTGATACTGTCCTGATTGGGTTTACTCATCGTGTGCGTTCCGCTAACGCTTACGGCGGTCACTTTCCCGGCCATTGACGCGCACTCCTTTATGTCCAGCGCGGGTAGATCCGCAACGCGTTGTCCTTAAGAATCGATTCAGCAAACCATTCCGCATCCTCGCCGGCCAAGGCGCCCATTTCAAGGTAGGCGGTTGCTACCTTGACGATCGCCTGGCGCCAGACAAACACGCCGAACCATTGGAACTCGGGCGTCATGTGTCCGTCGGTCGAGGCCAGCACCTGGCGCACCGGCGCAAGCTCCAGCGTCTCCTCGAGCACCCGCGCTGCCCCTGGCCCCACAATCGGGATTGTCAGGCCAAGATCAACGTAGACGTTTGGATAGATGCTAGCCAGATAGCCTGCCTTGCGATGGTGCGGATAGCAATGCAGCAGGACTAGCGGCACAACGCGGAACGCCTCATGCTGGAAGAGAGCCCGCATCAGCGTCGGATCGTTCCTGGTCATGACAATGTCATCGTCACCGAACGCGACGTGAAATTGCATCGGCAGCTTCAGCGGAGCGGCAGCCTCCAGCGCGGTCCAGACGATCGTGTCGACAAGGTCCTTGTCCGCAATCCTTCCCCAGCCACCTGCCAGCCTATGCTCGCGGGACGCATTATATGAGTGGGATGCGCGCGCCCGCGTGTCGCTCGCCGGCGGGTTGAACGCCAGACCGGTGCGGTAGCCCGCGATGCTTTTAAGCGAGATGATGCCGTTTTCAGGAGCACCGGCAACCTCAGCCGTTAAACGTTCCAGTGCCTCCTCAAGCGTTGCCGAGCCTTCCAGACCTTGCTCGACGAACGTCTCAATCCGTAGCACGCGATAGACAGGACAACCTAATAACTCCGACCATTCGGAGATATCGTAGCACTCGCCCAAGGCGAACAAATCGTCGGCATAGGCGGCGCTGATATTTGCGTCCTGTGCCAGCATCCGGTGGTATTCAGCCGGCGGCATGGCGTTGCGCGCCTCAAGCACCGCCTCCTCAGTTTGCTCAACCCCCAGCAGCAGCGCCAGCTCTCTCACCATCCAGCGGTACCCCAGCTGCGAGGGAAGTTGCACATTCCAAACTTCCTCGATGGCCGACTCAGTAAACGGCCTCCGAAAATCCGAAAGGCTCAGTGGCCCATCCTCACGGTAGGGAGCATGCACGTGGTGGTCTACAAACGGAATGTCATCCAGGAGTGCGAGCAGGATGCCCTCGTTCCAGTCCAACAGACTCTCCGGATCGTCGAGATTGAACAGGTCTTCAAACCGCTCATCGTCATCATCTGGCCAGCGCTCCATGCCATCACCCTTCCTGGTTACACACGCTCAAAAAAGACGTCGCGCTCCCACTCCGAGACATGGCGATCGTAGCGTGCCAGCTCATGGCGCTTCACCCGCAGCAGCTCAGGACCGCACACGGGTCCAAGCGCCTTCATCACCACATCGTCGCCCTCAATCGCATCCAGCGCCTCACCGGCAGTGCGTGGAAGAAACCGCACACCCTGCTCGGCCAGAGCCTGAACGTTCGCGTGGCCGAGATCACCTTCCGCAGGTGGCCCCGGATCAAGCTCGCGGTCCAGCCCGTCAATTCCAGCTGCGATCAGAGCCGTCAACGCGAGATACGGATTACCGGTGTGGTCGCCCGCCCGGAACTCGATCCTGCGACGGGTACTACCAGGCACCCTCACCAGCGCCGCGCGGTTCTCGAACCCATATGACAGGTGTGCCGGCGCCCACGAGGCCGGTTGAAGACGCTTATACGAGTTCACCGTCGGGGAAGCCACGCCACAGATCGCCCGGCCGTGCTCCAGCACACCTGCCATAAACTGCTCCATCTCACCTGAGAGCCCAAGCTGGCCATCTCCAGATGAAAAGTCCTCACTGCCGTCAGCATTCCAGAGTGAGAGGTGCATATGCAGACCGTTCCCCGCCGCTTGCTCAAACGGCTTTGGCATGAACGACGCATGCAATCCCGCCTCACGAGCCAGGGCTCTAACGGTTTCGCGCAGCGTCAAGGTGTCGTCCGCAGCTTTAAGCGGGTGCGTGTGACCGAGATTAATCTCCAGCTGCCCGGCGCCATACTCTGAGCCAATCTGGACGATATCAACGCCCTGCTCGCCCAGCGCATGCTCGATGTCCGCCAGCAGCCGGTGCTGAATGTCCATACGCTCAACCGAGTACATCGTTGAGCCGTCACCTGGGACTGGAAGTCCATCCTCGTCGGGCCGAAACAATGTGAACTCCGGCTCGAAGGCGACCTGAGCGGTAAAACCACGTTCTTTTAATCCATCCACCGCAGCAATCAAGCGCCCGCGCGCACAGCCTTCCCAATGGTCGCCGTCTTCCGTGTGCAGGTGACTGTAGACACGGGCGATGCCGGGGCGATAGGGAATGGGAGCCAGGGTATCAGGATCTGGCACAGCGAAGAAGTCACCAGTGTCCGCGCCAAAACGAGGGTTTTCGACCTGATGATCGTCGATGGTGAAGTTTAAATTCGCGCGGGCAAACACCGCGCCGCGCAAAACCGCCGAGTGAAATCCACTGGCGGGAATCCATTTCGCGCAGGCGCGCGCTGAATAATCGTGGAAGACGATCCAGAGCCCCGTAAAGCCGCCCGCGTCGATGCGACGCGCCAGCGAGCGCAGGGCGGTCTCGTCCGCTGCCATCATCGCTCCTTTTCCTGCTATCCCCAAACGAATCTCGCGTTCAGGATAACCGAAGTTGGAGCAATTGATGCTATTTCAGATGCCGGTACGAGGGGTGCAGCGTGCCGAAGACAGCCACGACCGCCACCAGCATCAAGCCTCCTATGCCAATGACCAACGGTGCGCCAAACGCATCAGACATCGCGCCAAACGGCGTTACCGCCAGCGGCATGGCAGAGAAGGTGAGCATATACACACTCATTACCCGTCCGTGGTACTCAGGCTCCGCCTTGTCCATTACCAGGGTGCTGTTGAGCGCCATGTAGGCTGCCGAGCTCGCGCCGACCACCAGGAGCGCTAGCAGCGCCACCTCGAACCGCGTACTGAACGCGAAGATAGCGATACTCGCGCCAAAGGTGACGCCCAGGCCCAGCTGGATCAACCCGCGCCGGGATGCGCCACTCATCGAAGCGACCCCGAGCGAACCGAGCAGCGCCCCGATGCCGTTCACCGCCAGCAGCCAGCCCAGCCCGCTGGCGCCCACGTTGAATACGTCCTCGGCAAACACCGGCATCAAGGCCTGGTAAGGCATGCCCAGAATAACCGGCGCAAACGCCAGCATCAGCAGCGCCAGCACAACCGAATTACCCTTGATGTAGCTCAGCCCGTCGAGCAGCGAACGATAGCCGGATATCTTGCCCGGGTTGGGGCTAGCGCCGCGATCGCGCACCCGGAAGAGGCTTGCGACGACGAAGGCATACATGCAGGCCATCAAGATGTATATGCCACCAATGCCCACCCAGGGCTTGCCGATCAAGAAGCCGGCCAGCGCCGGACCGACGACCCGGGACATGTTCATGCCGGCATTATTGAGAGCGATGGCGTTCATCAAGCGCTTGCGGCTGATAATCTCGGCCACAAACGACTGCCGGGCCGGCATATTGAAGGCAAAACAGGTACCCATGACAAACGCGACGGCTGTCATCAACCAGATGCTAATAAGACCGGTCAACACCAGAACAGCCAGCGCGACAGCGCACAGCCCGATGATCGCTTGAGTAATCATGATGACGCGGCGTTTTGACACGCGATCCGCAACCACACCGCCAATCAAGGCAAACAGCAGCATCGGAACGCCAAAGCCCAGGGTCACGAAACCGATGGCCGCGGCCGAGCCGGTTAGATCGTAGGCAAGATAGCCGTTGGTTATCATGCCCATCTGCATGCCCATAGTGCCCGGCAGCATGCCCAGCCAGAGGTTGCGGAACTCTTTCTCCTTGAGCGCCAGAAATGGCTTCATCCACCTGGAAGCGCCGGCGTCCTCGTCAACGGCGTCCGACTCAACATCTGCCGCCGGCTTCACGGCCGGCGGCGACAGCCGTCGCGCTCCCGGAACATCCGTGACCGCCAGTTGTTTTCTACTTATCGGATCGCGACGGTTGAACGGCGAATTCATGAAGTGGCTGGCTCCTCCGCGACACCTATGTCGCGAGTAGCGTGGCAAGTACGAGCTGGCGACGCGGCGTGCCAGACGGCTTACAGCACGTGAACGACGGTATAGATTCCTATGAAGGTCATAAAGCTCCCCAGCGCCAGCCGGGGAACACGTGATGCCTGAAACTGGATGGCGCGCAACAATACCCACATGCCGGCCACTGCGCCGAGAGAACCGGCGATCACCGACAGAACAATCAGTAACTGGCGCACACCATCACCAAAAGCTGAGCGTCCGGTAAAGGCGATGATGAAAATCGTAAAGATCGCGCCAACCTCGACGGCGGCCGTGATCAGCTCGTGACGCTGAAGTCCGGCGTTTTTGCGTTCCAAACGTGTAAAGCTGCTCACGGTTACTCCGATTGAACGAAACGAACGGCACAAGCCCCGCGGATAATTGTACGTCCGGCGCCTGTCCAGTCTTCAAGTATAACGGATCGCCTACGTTCCGTATTCCCCGTGACACCTCGCGGGCCGCTGATGGCCCCACCGAACGTGATAATCTGAATCCAAGGGCATTCAAGCCAACACAGGCTCAGAATCTGACAATGCTAAAGGAGCGCAGACCATGAAAATTGACATTGGCAAAGACGTCATCGCGAGCGACGGTGAAAAGATCGGCAAGGTTGACCGGCTGGTACTCAACTCCGAAACGAACGACCTGAGCAAGTTCATCGTGCATAAGGGCATGTTCTGGAACGAAGACAAGATCGTCGATCTTGACCTGGTCTCAGAGGTGGATGCCGAGGGAAACATTCACCTGAAAGTGCCTTCGGATGACGAGGACACGATGCCGGCCTTTGTTGAAGAGACGCACCGTGTTGCGACCGACGAGGAAATGAATTCGCTCGACTATGGCAGCTTCGTCGGGACGGCGCCCTATGCGCCGATCATGTTTGCGCCGGGCGGCACTGGTGGACAATACCGGCCGGGCTCCGGACCCTTCTTCGACAACGCCGACAGCGGCGGCACGCTTGAGCAACGCACGAATCTGCCCGAAGATTCGATGACCATCGACAAAGGCACCGATGTTGTTGGCAGTGACGGCGACAAGGTCGGTGAGGTCGAAGAAATCATCATGGATGCGAACGGCACGACGACCGGGTTCGTCGTCAAGTCCGGCTTCATCTTTACCAAGGATGTCCACATTCCCATGGACATCGTCGACCACATATCGGGCGTGCACATCGTCCTGAAGATAACCGCCGACGAAGCCAAGAGCATGCACGAGAAGTAGGCGTTCCGCGCTCACGTTGGGAAGCTCGGCGGGATTTTCCGAAGAATCCCGCCGTCACTGTGTCCAGATCCCGTTGATTCTCTGACGAGAGGACCAAGGTGGGAGCAATCGAGGCACAACTATTCTGTACAATGTGTTTGCGGTCTCGCACCCAAGGTTTGCGAGGGATGACTGGCAATCCAAGAGGTCCAATTGACCTCACGAGCCGTATGGTGAAGCAGGTACAGGAACGCAGGGACGGATTGGTCGTGTGCTGAGTGTGGTCCGTGGGGGATCCTTAGCGATTACAGAGTGGGGACACGCAAAACGGTGATAAATCGAAGCATAACGGGCCGAAACCGGTCCGGCAACTCAGCGCGTCGCTTCAGAATGCTTCAGGTGCTGATCGCAATCATGGTGGCAACAGGGACCGTAGCCGGAGTGGTGCCGTTCAGCGAAACACCTCGGAGTGCCAGCGCCCAAACAATCCAGACCGACGCCAGCGGAACGCCTACCAAGGCGTTTTTTCCGGAAACCGGCCACCACCTCTCGGGTGAGTTTCTCCAGCACTGGCTGAACAACGGCAGCTTCACCATCTATGGCTTCCCAATCACGGACCCTGTTACCGAGGATGGTCGGGTCGTGCAGTACTTTGAGCGCGCCCGCCTGGAACTCTGGCCCGAGCACGCCGGCACCGAGTGGGTTATCCAGGGCACGTTACTAGGCGTCTGGAAGGCAGACCGTATCCGCACCAAACCCGCCTTCCGACCCCTGCCCGCCAACGAGCAATCCAGCGACGACCGCTGGGTGTTCTCGGAAACCCGCCATTCGCTTGCCTCAGGCTTCCGTGACTACTGGCTGGAGAACGGTGGCGTACACGTCTTCGGCTTCCCGATCTCGGAGGAGTTCCGAGAAGGCGAATTCGACGTGCAGTATTTTGAGCGCGCCCGTATGGAGTGGCATCCGGAGAACGAGGAGCCATATGTTGTGTTGCTTGGACATCTCGGCAAGGAACTGGCTGAGGCCGAGAAGGTTGATCTCAAGCCGCGGAACATGGCGGCCGACGCCGTCAAGTATGACGCCGGTGTCTTCAGCAGCCGCTGGGGGCAGGCTATTCGTACTCACACTGGCGGCTGGATGGGCTACGTGTCGACCGACGCGCTCGGCATCCGGGTTGCTCCCGATAGCGCGTCCGAGCATGCCGATGTTATCTATCACCGCCGGCCGGTAACAATCTACGGCATCGTGCGTGGTGGCGACGAGCTTGGCATCGACACCTGGTATGACCTGGGCAACGGTCGATATGTCTCCGCCGCCTACATCAGCCCCCTGGTAGCGCCCGCGGCGCCGCAGACGTTTAGCGGCACCTGGGTGGACGTCAACCTGACCGAGTTCTGGGCCATCGCCTATGAGAACAACACCCCGGTCTACGCCGCCATCATTACTGCCGGCCGTGGCGACCGCACCCCCAAGGGCGTTTTCGAGGTGAGCTACCGGGTGCGCAACGAAACGATGGATTCCTCCACCGTCGGCTTTCCGGAAGGACACCCCGAGTACTACTATCTGGAAGACGTGCAGTTCACCCAGTATTTCTACACCGGCGGATACGCTCTGCACGGTAATTACTGGACAGCCGAGGCTGACTTCGGGCGCTTCAGCTCCAACGGCTGTGTCGGATTCATGAACGTCGACGCCGAGTTCTTCTGGAGCTGGCTGACGGAAGGATCCGCGATCCACATTCACTTCTAGATTTTCCTGAAGGCAAGCGGCGCGGGATTCGATTCCGCGCCGCTTTTTCTATGCTCCAGAAACCAGGCTTGCCTGCTACGATAGCTCCACAATCCGTCATTAAGAAGGAGGAGCAAGGATGACAGTCGTATTCTCAGGTGAGAACCCCGGACTGGTTTTGTTCAAGCCCGGCACCGATGAAGTTGTAGCCGCCGCCAGCTACTGGCGCTGCGTCTACTCCGAGCACGGCGAAGGCAACGCGCTGATTATCTGGACCGACAAAGACACCTCCGGGCTAGGTGGCGATGCGCCTCATGCCATCTACACCGACAACCCCGGCGTCGCGCGGCTGGTGACCGACCGCTTTACCCAGCACTTCGACCGCTTCCAGAACCGCGGTTTCGGCGGAATGGAAACCCGCCACGCGCGCTTTTTCCAGGATTCCGACAGCCGCTGGTACCATCGCGTTGTCTGCAACACGGGCTACACCGTTATCGAGCTTACCTGGTGGGATGTTCTTGACTATCAGATGGTCAAGCGTGAAGACTGGCAGCTCGGCGACAGCACCTTCGACCTGGCCACCGTCATCTGCCCCTGCGCCAGCGCCGCGATCACCGTCGCCAATGAACCGGTCGCCGGCGAAGCGCACGCTTCCACCGACGGCGACAAGCCCTCCAGTTCGGCGTTCCTGGCATTCTCGGAAACTTGGGTAGACCGCGGATAGACGCGTGAGGCTGCACCCGGCGGTGAATTCGTAGGGGAGGCGGCTTGTCCCCTCCTAGGTGCATCAACGTGCGCGAGATTAGTGAGAAGTCCGGCCATTTTTAGTCATCCTGAGGCAACGAAGGATCTCTGTTTAGGCAGTCGATTGAGTAAGCCAGAGATCCTTCGTTGCCTCAGGATGACTAAAAATGGCCGGACTTCTCACTAATCTCGCGCACGTTGATGCAC
>JACCZH010000374.1 GCA_013696045.1 Chloroflexia bacterium | reverse complement strand
TTGAAAAGAGATGAACGTGGAAAACGACCTTGCCGACGCAATCCAGCTGCGTTCAAACGGCCAGGCAGAGGAGGCGCGTCACAGGTTGTTGGCGCTGATCGCCACCTATCCAGATGAAGCGCGCGTTCACTTTCAGGCGGCCTGGACGCATGATGTGCTGGGACTCGAACGGGAGGCGGTCCCGTTCTACGAGCGAGCGCTGGATCTCGGATTGCATGGAGAAGATCTGGCGGGCGCTCTGCTCGGGCTCGGCAGCACCTACCGCACTCTCGGCGAATACCAGCGCTCCATCGCCTGTTTGCGACGGGGTGTCGAGGAATGTCCCGATAAATGGGCCATGGAAGTGTTCCTGGCGATGGCCCTCTACAATGTAGGAGACCACCGCGAAGCGATAGAGCGGCTACTGCGAACCATCGCCGATACGTCCGAGGATGTCTCAATCCGTGGCTATAATCGCGCCATCACGTTCTACGCGGACAAACTTGACGAGACGTGGTGATCAAGAACTGTATGACCCTTTCAAACGCCTGATGAGAAGGAGACGCCCGTGGGTAGAGGATTCGGAATCGCAGCCAGCATTGACCATGCGGTGATGAAACAGGTCGCCAAAGCCGCCGAAGACGCGGGTTTCAGCTCATTCTGGGTGAACGACACTCCGGGCAATGACGGGCTGGACGGACTGGCGGCCGCTGCCTCTGTGACCAGCCAGATCAAGCTCGGTGTCGGGGTAATTCCGCTTGACCGCCGGCCGTCCGGCAGCATCGCTGACGACGTTCAACGCCTCCAATTACCGCAAGACCGGCTCTGGCTTGGGATAGGCTCGCCAGCCAGGCAGGGCGGGCTCGACAAGGTGCGTTCCGGCGCAGCCGAGCTGCACGAACGCCTGCGGTGCAAGGTTATCGTCGCCGCGCTGGGGCCAAAGATGTCAGGAGTCGCCGGCGAGGTTGGCGATGGCGTGCTCTTTAACTGGCTTCTGCCGGCCTATGTGGCGGGTTCAGTGGAGCGAGTCGAGTTCTCCGCCAGGCAGCACGACCGTCCACGCCCGTTGATGATGGCCTACATCCGCAGCGCGATCATGCCCGAGGCTGAGGAACGACTCAATCAAGAGGCCGGACGCTACGCCGGCATCCCCAACTATGCGGCCCATTTCGAACGCCAGGGAGTCGAAGCCGCCCACACCGCCGTCCGTGGCGTCAACTCCGCGGCGCTCCAGAGCCGTATCGAGCCCTACGAAGGCCTTCTCGACGAAACCGTCGTCCGCGCAATCACGGTTGACGACAGCGCTGGGAAGATCCTGGAGCTGTTGGCGGCTACTGCGCCACACAACGCAGGATAGTGATGTCTACACCACCCTTCAAAGAGCTGTCGATTTTCACCCTCGGCCACTCCAACCAACCCATGGAGTCGTTTCTGGCTCTCCTGAAACAGCATCACATTGCGGTCGTCGTAGACACTCGCTCCTCGCCCTACTCGCGCTACGCCTCGCAGTTCAACAAAGAGTCGATGAAGCTCGCAGTCGGCGACGCCGGCATTCAGTATGTCTACATGGGTGGGGAAGTCGGAGGCAGACCTCAGTCCTCCGAATACTACGACGATGAAGGCCACGTGCTGTACGCAAAGGTGGCCGGGTCGGAAGCGTTCAAAAGCGGCCTTGACCGCCTGCTCACGGGCATTCGCGATTATCGAGTGGCCTTGCTCTGTAGCGAAGAGAACCCCACTCACTGCCATAGACGTTTGTTGATTAGTCGTGTATTGTTTGACAGGAATATCCAGATAATGCATATCCGCGGTGGCGGAACGGTCCAGACCGAAGAACAGTTGCGCGCTGAGGTTGGTGATGGTCCCGCCGCGCCGAGGCAACAGACGCTGTTTGGTGAAGAGGAGCCGGCTGTATGGAGATCTACACTATCGGTTTTACCCAGAAGTCAGCGGCCCAGTTCTTCGGAAAGCTAAGAGACGCCGGCATCAAGACGCTCGTAGACATTCGCCTCAACAACTCCTCCCAACTCGCAGCTTTCACCAAACGCTCCGACCTCCCATTCTTCCTGAAAGAGATATGCAGCGCGGACTATCTCCATGAACCGCTGCTCGCCCCCACTCAGGAGATTTTGACTAATTACAAGAAAAACGGCGCAAGCTGGGACGACTATACCCGCGACTTCCTGCGGCTCATGGACGAGCGCAAGGTGGATGAGAACGTCGACCGAGCCCTGTTCGCGACAGCGACTGTATTGCTGTGTAGCGAGCCTACGCCCGAGAACTGCCATCGCAGGCTTGTGGCGGAATATCTCCAGTCCAAATGGGGCAACGTCAATATCGTACATCTGTAAGTCATCCAATGAAAATTATCATCGACCATCTAACCAGGATGTCCTCTGGATTCATCTGTGCCGCGGGTATTGATCCAGAAACAGGTCAGCATATCCGGCCAGTTCTACGCGGAAACCAGCGTTTTCCAGTGACAAAGCTCGCCATTCATGGAGGTCCACTTGCAATCAGTGCAATCGTGGATCTCAAAGGCGCGATCCCCACACCCGTCAAGCCCGAAATTGAAGATCACTTGGTGTTCCAGTTGCTCATGAGGCGTGCCGGTTCGCTGGACGATGGTGATTTTTGGGAGTTGCTGGCCCAGAGATCCCACACTCGATTCTCAACCATATTTGGTTCCGATCTCGTCCATGATGGGCAGTCGTGTACCGTTACTCCGGGCTCGGGGTTGGCGTCGCTCGGGTTGCTCACTCCCTCCCAATCTCCGCGGATCAGTGTGAGGCAGCGCCCAAATGGCCGCAGTGGTGTTCGCTTGTCAGTAACGGACGGTGACGTGTATTGCGACCTCAGCGTTACCGACGTGCGACTGTATCGAGACGACAACATTGGCAACTGGATCCCACACCTAGCAGTAGTCCAACGCGTATCCCACGCGCTCCAGGAGGGCGAGCCCGTCGTGCTCGCTGTTGGGTTGACGAGGCCTTTTTCCGGATCGAATGGCAAGCCACGGCACTGGCTCCAGATTAACAACATTCACTTTCCGGACAGCTCGATATTCTCCAGCGACTGATATCCTCTCAAACTGGAGATGGCTCAATACCATAGAATGTACTTAGGCTGGCGCAGCGCTGCTCTGCGTTGCTTTCATTCCAGACGTCACCGCCGGCCAGTTGACGACGTATACGCCAAAGGACAGATCATGACCAAGTTCTCCGATCTCGGGTTAAGCGAAGCCCTGTTGAAAGCGATTTCCGATGTTGGCTTCGAAGAGCCGACACCGGTACAAACCGAGACAATTCCTATTCTCCTGGAAGGCCGCGACCTGATTGCCCAGGCCCAGACTGGCACCGGCAAGACCGCCGCGTTCGCTCTGCCGATTCTTGACCGGCTCGTGCCCGGCGCCAAAGACCCGCAGGCGCTCGTCCTGGCTCCTACCCGAGAGCTGGCGATCCAGGTGGCCCAGACCTTCCACCAGCTCGGCAAGACTCGCAACACCCGCGCCCTGGCTATCTATGGCGGACAGCCAATCAGCCGGCAGCTGCGTGCCTTACAGTATCCGGTGGATGTCATTGTCGGCACGCCCGGCCGGATTATGGACCACATGCGCCGGGAAACGATGAAGCTGGACAGCATCTCAATGCTGATTCTGGACGAAGCCGACGAAATGCTCAACATGGGCTTCATCGAGGATATCGAGTGGATCCTTGAGCGCATTCCCAGCGAGCACCAGACGGCGCTTTTCTCGGCCAC
>JACCZH010000126.1 GCA_013696045.1 Chloroflexia bacterium | reverse complement strand
GAATATGTGGCTGGCGGTGAGGTGGGTATAGGCAGAGTTTCATCATTGGTCCTGATAGGGGCATAATCACCCCTGAACCATGACGTATCGACCATCATCCTGGGGAACAAAGGATGACCAGCCAACGAAAGGCGACTATCGCCGGTGTTGTTCGTGTTGCGGCGCTTCCGACAGGGTAGCGGGATAAAATCTCTGGCCGACCTGCCGGACGGCGAGCTGATTGCCCGCGCCCAGATCGCCGATCTCGACGCGTTCAACCACCTTGTCAACCGCCATCAGAACGCTGTCTACAGCGTCGCCCTGCGCTATATGCGCGCGCCTGATTTAGCCGACGATGTGACCCAGGACACATTTTTACGCGCCTATCGCTCAATCGACACCTTCAAAAATGACAATGGCGTTGGGTTCCGCAGCTGGCTCGTGAGGATTGCCAGTAACCGCTCTCTGGACGTCCTGCGTTCCCAGAAGCGCCGTCCGGCTGATTCTCTCGACGCCGCCATGGATGATGAAGAGTCGAACTGGACGCCAGAAGATCCGTCCGAAACCCCGCTCCAGTTCACTGAACGCGGCGACCTGGCACAACACCTTGAGTGGGCGCTCGGCCAGATTTCGCCAGACCAGCGCATGGTGGTCATTCTGAGTGATATCCAGGGACACAGCTACGACGAGATCGCCGAAATCACCGGCGTGGCTCCAGGAACCGTGAAATCACGGCTCCACCGGGCGCGCGCCCGCTTGCGAGACGTCTTGCAAGATTCCGGGGAACTTTCCAGCCCAAGAGAGCGTCTACAGAGAGATGGCGAACGTGGCTAAGCCAGCACGGGAAAGGAACCAGATGACACGGAAAGGAGGCCGCCGGTGAACAATGACGATACAGACCGCAATCGTCGCGATCAATCACACGATGGTCACTCCGGACCGGCAGACGGCATCCACCCAGCGGTGGAGATCCTGTCTGAATATCTGGGTCAGGCGCCGGAGCTAGCCCAGGCCGAACGGGACGCTATCGATCGTCACCTGATCGGCTGCGAGCAGTGCCAGAGGGTGCTGAACGAGCTCCAGCTTATGGTGCGAACGCTCGGAACGCTGCCAGAGATGACAGCGCCACGCTCGTTCGCGCTACGTCCAGAGGCGCTGGAGCCGGCAACGACGCCGGAACGAACAGCGCCTATCGTGCTTCAGGAGTCCGCCCAGTGGCATGAGCGCCACGCCGGCAAGGTTCGTTGGGCAACCGCCGTCGCCGCGATGCTGTTTGTCTTCGTGATCAGCGCCGATCTCGTGACAAATGGCTTGCGTGGCTCCGATGACATGGCCATGAGTAGCGGCGGCGACCAGATGGAGGTGATGCAGGCAACGGAGGCCACCCCGGCAGAGGCAGGAGCGGCCGCCGAGATTCCGACCGCCGAGATTGCGGCGGGAGCGCGCAGAACGGGCGAGGAGGCCCCAGCGTCGGACGACGAAGTCCCGGAAAGCGACAACAGCACCGCGGCGCAAGAAGAATCACAGGACGAACCAGAGGTCGGCACGTTCATGGAACCCAGCGAAGACGCTGACTCCGGCGACGACGCCGGGGAACAGGAGACGCTGACTATGCGGCAAGAAGCCATTTCGGAGGAACCGGCCTCCGAAGCGCAAGCAAGCGCGGACTCCTCCCAGATGCGCTGGCGAATTGCCGAAGTTAGTCTGGCTCTGGTGCTGGCGATACTGCTGGCGGTGATGATCGGTCTACCCAAGCAACGCGGCCGGAGGAGGCGCTAGCCCCGGCCATTGAACGGAAAGCGCCCCCGGCCAATGCTGACCGGGAGGCAGTAGAGGAGGTCCCATCGTGACCATCAATCGTCGAGCGCTCTCCATCGGTGGCGCGCTCATGAGCCTGACCCTGTTTGCAGCGATTCTCTCACTGGTGGTTGCAAGTATTGGAGGCCAATCCGCGGTGGCGCAAACTGACGACACCCAGCGCAGCGTCACCGTAAGTGGCAACGGTCAGGTATCGATTACACCTGACACCGGTATCGTCACCCTTGGCGTCGAAATCAACGGTCCTGAGATCGGCGCCGCCCAGTCCGATGCCGCCCAACGCATGAAAGCGATCATCGCCGCCATGCAGGCAGCCGGCATCGCCGAGGCTGACATCACGACGTCAAACTACAACGTCTGGGCCGATCGCAACTACGAGCAGCCGGACCAGCCAATCCGGGCCTACTTCATATCGCACACCATTACGGTCAAGGTGCGCAATATCGACCAGGTGAGCGCCATCATTGAAGCCGGCATCGAAGCCGGCGCAAATACCATCCAGGGCGTCCACTTCACCGTCGAAGACCCCGGCAACGCCGTCAGCGAGGCCCGAGAGCTGGCCATCGCCGACGCCCGCGCCAAAGCCGATGACCTGGCGCGCATCACCGGCGTCACCCTGGCCGAAGTCGTGACAATCAATGAGAACTCCTACTCACCGTACCCGATGGCCTACGATGGCGGCCAGTTCTATACCAGCGAGGCAGCCGCGATGGCTCCGCCGATCAACCCTGGCTCATCCCAGATCTCGGTCCAGGTCCAGGTCACCTGGGCGATCAACTAGGAGACTGGATCACTATCAACTAGCCATCAAGAAGGGGACGCGGCATGTGCCACGTCCCCTGTTCTGGTGTTTGCGATGCCATAAGAAGCGTCGCCCCGATGCACGAGGGATCCGTGACTTCCAGGGCGCCAAACACACAAAGGAAACGGATCTCACGTGCCTCGGGATGATAGACAAGGTCCGGATCTCCTGCCGAATGATCTTCCTTTCTGAAACCCTTTCACACAAAGAACCCGGTCCGAGCCATCTGGCTCGGAGCGGATCCCGGTAAGGGGGAAGGGGGTGGGAGAACGGGAAGGTATCTGCTTACTGTAAGTCGGGCCGGGTCTCAAGGGTTACGTCGAAGGTCAACGTTTCGCCTGTCGACGGCCGGTGGACCTCGACCTGGATCGTTTCGCCCGGCTCATACTGGAACAGCATGTTGACCAGCGGGTTCTCGAGGTCAATTTGCTCGCCGTTGAGTTTGGTTATGATGTCGTTGATTTGCAGCCCGGCGCTCGCGGCCGGACCACCGGTGGGCAGATCGGTAACGATGACGCCGTTCTCGACATCGAGCCCCTGGGCGGTCGCCGCGCTTGGAGAAATTGGCTCGTAGGTAATTCCCAGATATGGGCGGACAACGGCGCCGCCTTCAATCAGCTGAGTGATGATCTCCTGTACGGTCGAACTGGGAATTGCAAAGCCAAGACCTTCGGCTGAGACACCCGGTGCGGCCTGGCGAACAACCGCCGTATTTACGCCGATCACTTCGCCGCCCATGTTAAAGAGTGGACCACCCGAGTTGCCGGGGTTAATCGCCGCGTCGTGCTGAATCATGTTCTCCAGGGCTGGGCCTCCGCCACCGCTTAGCGTCCGGCCAAGCGCCGAGACAACACCCTGGGTGACCGTGTTCGTGAAATCGCCCAGCGCGCTGCCGATGGCAACCACTTCCTGGCCAGGACGCAGAGCGCCCGAATCGCCAAAGTCCACAACCGTGTCCATCTGCCGGTCAACCTTGACAACCGCCAGGTCGGTGAATACATCACTGCCAACGAGTGTCGCGTCGACCGTCTCACCATCAGACATAATCACCTGCAGGGCTTCACTGCCCCGGACTACGTGTTCGTTGGTAACGATATAGCCGTCTGCGCTGATAACGAAACCGGTTCCAGTCCCGGCCGGTTGTAGCTCGGGGTCGGTCGTGTTGAAGCCCTGGAAGCTCTGCTGATTAATGACCGTGACAACACCGCCCGAAACCGCCTCAACGATGTCGGCAACTGAGGCAATGGCTGGCTCTGGCGTTACTTCAGCCTCGGGAGTTGCAGTTGGCTCGCTGCGCACCGGCAACGAAGGCTCTTGCTCGTCCGGGGTCGCAACTGCTGGCTGCTCCTGGCCTTCAGCAGTTGGCACAACTTCATTCGAGGTTTGTTCGGCAGAGGGCGCCGTCGATGTCGGCGCGGCCGCTTCGTTTCCATTGTCGAGAATTAGCGCAGCCGTACCGCCTGCCAGCCCGCCGCCGATTGTGCCGAGCAGCATCGCTATGGCAGCGATAACGACGACGACACCCATTGGAAATTGTCTGTTCACCATTGAACGTGGAACCCTTCAATTTACTATCGCATCTACAAGAGACGGGGAGAACGACTAGTATCGCCATCAGTGAAGACCCCGCCGCAGATCATCATGGTCTTATCTTGGACGCTGTAGGTAAGCTTCACCTGAATCGAACCTGAAAGCTACCTGAGAAACGTCCTGAGTTTGAGAATACCAGTATCAACCAACGAGAGTCCCTGGCTCCAGCGACGCATCAGCCGCCGGTCGTTCATAGCGGGCGGGATTCTGGGCCTTACGAGCTTGGCAACCGGATGTGGCGTCCGCGACGACAGCAGCAATATCCAGGCAGCCCCGAATCTGGACCTCGGCTACCCGGCCGGCAATCTGCTAGTTGATGCTGGCTGGCTCGCGCGACGCATAGACGACCCGTCTCTGCGCTTGCTCGACTGCTCGCCGCTGCCGGCCTACCGCGCTGGACACCTGCCGGAAGCCCGGCATGTCTGGTGGCAGGACACGATCGAGCTCCACAACCCGGTCTACGGAATGCTGGTCAATCCGGATGGACGAGCCGAGCTGACGCGCCAGGCCGGAATTCAACATGACTCGCAGGTCGTCTGTTACGACAACGCCGGCGGCGTCTATGCCGCGCGTGTGTTGTGGATGCTACGCTACATGGG
>JACCZH010000117.1 GCA_013696045.1 Chloroflexia bacterium | reverse complement strand
GGCCGGCGTTCGTGGGAGACGCGTTCCCAGACCGGAGCGACGGATGGTTCACCGTGCCAGTACGACCAGATCAGCGCGCAGCGTTCGGGGGCGATGATAAATCCCATGCGGTTTGCTACCCAGCCTTCACCGCCGATGAGCGACTGGGAACGCAACCAGCCCGTAACTCGCGGAACTGATTGGCCCTCGGCGTGCAATTTCCAGGCGGCTGACGTTGCGATGCCGGCACGATAGCGGTTCATCAACGCCATCAACCGGTCATCGTCCGACTCGATCCAATCGATCACTCGCATGCCGTTATCGGCGATGCCCTCAAACGTACACGAGCTCGCAGTGTTGACCACTGAGAGCAGACCGTCGGCCGGCGCGGCGCCATCGCGATACCAGGTTTCGCGCAGCTTGAACTGCACGTAGTGACCGGGATAGCACTCGTGAACCGCCAGATGTTTCAGTCCAGCACGGGTTAACACTGGATCGACATTCAGCTCCACTGTGCGCTTGAGGTAGTTGCATCGCGCGTTGAACGGCACACCCGAGACGGCGGCGACCCGCATGCCATCGGACTTCGACGCCGGAATCTTCATTCGTTGAACTGTCCGGTCCCAGGCCTCGTCGAGCAGCCCGTCCAGAACATCGGGCACTTCATCAGCAGGCACACGGTTGCTCTTTTCCCAGGCTTGACATTGCGAGACAAGATCGCCGCTATAGTTCATATTGTTGAGCAAGGTGCGCATCTGATCGCGCAGATCGTCAAGATCACGATCGGAGGCAGCTGCGGCCGGGATGTGCAGAAAATTCCTGATCTGATGCTCAAACGGCAAGCCACCCTTACGCCATGCGATGAACGCAAGCTTGGATTGGCAGAGTTGGCGATAATAGAGCTTCCGGTCAGGCTCGGGCAATGAGTCGGCTTGGACTTTCAAGGTGGCAAACCGCTGGTGCGCGGCATCATACGAGTTAAATCGCTCCTGCACGTGATTCGTAGACATGTCGAGAACAACCAGGCCGTCCTGATCACTGTCGTTCTCTGCCCGGTACAGAGCATCCAGGCCAAGCAGCGCGGTCGTGACGTCCTCGGCATATTTCAATGTGCGGTCACTCAGCACACGCGGCGTCCTTTCGCATCTGAGTTGAGATCAATTGAACGGGCACTGAACCGTATGACAGCAAGCGGTCGTGAAACGCGCACAGTCTGAACTGACTGCCCTGTAGCACTGAAAGATCGCGGCGTAGCTCGTGGATAAGATCCGCGCCGATCAGATAGATCATCGCTGCGCCCGGAAACATGCTGTTCTTGACGGCCTCATCCATCGCAACCCCCGGCGGCATACCAACCCGCTGCTGGTAGTACGTGGCGGCCTCGTTAATTGTGAACTCACCACGGTGCAATCTGACATCGACAATCGCTCTAACCGCCATACGCAACCGGGCATGGTGCTGTGAATACCTTTCAAGCGGCGTAAGGAAGCCAGCCTCCCGCATGAGGTCGGTCGCATAACACGCCCAGCCTTCTGCCATGGTCCCACCGCAAAACATCGCAATCCGAGAGGCGCAATCGACTGCCGCCATTTGTCCGATACGTGACTCAGCCCGGAAAGCATGCCAGTTCTGAACATGGTGGCCGATCGATCCATGATGCACAACATGATTCAGCTTAATCACGCTGTCATTGTTGGCACGCAGCAGCCGCTCCTGTTCGGCTTGCGGCATATCGGGCTCGATCGGTGTCACTAGATAATCGACGATCGGAACATTGTCATATGGCGCGGGAGAGCGATAGAAGAGGAAATACAGATGGGGCGCCGCGTCCCGGCTCCACTTTGGACGTGGGACATACTGTATAGGATAATCAGGCCACGTCAGGAGCTTCTGTGCCTCGGCGGTGGAGCGGCAAGCATCCCAAAACTCACTGTAACGCTGGTAATAGCCGATGGCTAACGGATGCGCGCCGGCAAGCCTCTTTAACGCCTCTTGCCAACTCGACGCGCCAAAACCACTCGCGCCCTCATTCAGCCGTGCTTCCGACTCAGACGCTTGCTCTTCGGCGTGCCTAAGAATGTCCGTCGCGCTCATATCGAGAAAATGTCCGCGCCGCATGAGCAGATCAAACGCGGCCTCACCACAGGCGTAAGCCGTCGAAGTCCCGTGCAACAACTCGTTCGACAGATGCTTACGATGCTCACCAACCGCCTGAACTGCACCATCCGCCGCCGTTCGCAGCCGGTGGTCCAGACCGGTGTCGCGGATGAGACTATCTATCCCGCTCTGAAAGAACCTATCAGCGCCTGCACAGTCGCGAATAGCCCTCTCAGTCCATTCGTGAGGAGCAGATGGAACATTGTTGCGGCCCTGGTGAAGCAGCGCAGGAATCGCCTCAAGCCGGTCGATAGCGGACTCGACCCGTTCCTCAAGTGTCGTAAACGCGCGAAGAAAGAGCGACATGACGCCAAAGACTATTTCACCGGTGTAGTACGCGGGGTTCCCTCGCTGAAAATGACCGGATGAAAGTTCCCACTCCTGGATGTCCAGAAAGCCGGCCGCGAGCTCGCGGTCAAGCCGCTGGCTTCGGCTGAGAGTTTCGTGTGGAAAACCGTCTAAGTCGAGACGAAGCGCAACGGTCTCAGCCTGCAGAGCTTCCAGACCATTCTCCGAACAGTCGGGCAGCCGGCCGTCATAGTCATGCACACCAATAAACGTGGCGTTCACGGGACGGTGACGGTAGTAGGACGCATAGAAAGAATCAAACCAATCAGAAAACAGTCCCGGTTGGTTCTTCTGATGGGGTTCACTACTCATTGGTCTATTATAGCGTTAGATCTCGTTTGCGCCGCGGGACAGAGTAACCATGTAGGCTTCGGGCACGAGAAAGCCCTCAGCCGGGAGTGACTGAGGGCCAATCGTGGTAGCGGGGGAAGGATTCGAACCTCCGACCTTTGGGTTATGAGCCCAACGAGCTGCCACTGCTCCACCCCGCGATGGTGGATAAGACGAACAACGACGACGAGGGGTCTACTTCCAAGTGTGTCGAGCAGGGTGTGCGCGCAGCGGCCTCACCTCCCACGCAGTTACCCGCGCAGTACTCTCCGGCGCTGCCATGGGGCACGACCAGGTTCGGGATGGAGACTGGGTGGTTCCATGGCGCTCTCGGCCACGCGCACACCCCGCTCAGTCACTGTATATGTCGGTATATCTGACGTTCTCGGACCTGTTCCGCTCCGCGACCATTTTCAGGTCCGGAGACGGGGAGAAACCACCACCTGTATGACCGGTGGTATGTGAAAAAAGAATTATCCTCGACCATTAGTACGGCTTTGCTCCAGTCCCTTACAGGCTGTCCACATGCCGCCTATCAACCCGGTATTCTGCCGGGGGTCTTACCTCATAAATGAGTGAGAAGGTTCATCTTGCGGTGGGCTTCCCACTTAGATGCTTTCAGCGGTTATCCCGTCCGAACGTAGCTACCCAGCGATGCCGGTTTCCCGACAACTGGCACACCAGCGGTTCGTCCAACCCGGTCCTCTCGTACTAGGGTCAGCTCCGCGCAACCTTCTTCTCGCCCACAGCGGATAGAGACCGAACTGTCTCACGACGTTCTGAACCCAGCTCGCGTACCTCTTTAATGGGCGAACAGCCCAACCCTTGGGACCGCCTCCAGCCCCAGGACGAGACGAGCCGACATCGAGGTGCCAAACTGTGCCGTCGATGTGGACTCTTGGGCACAATCAGCCTGTTATCCCCGGGGTAGCTTTTATCCGTTACGCCACGGCCCTTCCACGCGGTACCGTGGGATCACTATGCCCGACTTTCGTCCCTGCTCGGCTAGTCAGCCTCGCAGTCAAGCCCCCTTGCTGCCATTGCACGCTCCGACCGGTTTCCATTCGGCCTGAGGGGACCATTGGGCGCCTCCGTTACCCTTTCGGAGGCGACCACCCCAGTCAAACTCCCCACCAGCCACTGTCCCCTGCCCGGTTTCACGGGTCACGGTTAGAGCGCCGGCCTGATCAGAGTGGTATTTCACCAGCGGCTCCACCACGACTAGCGTCGCAGCTTCCCAGCCTCCCACCTATCCTACACAAACCAGACCTACGCCCCATGGCAAGTTGGAGTAAAGCTCCACGGGGTCTTTTTGTCCTGCTGCGGGTTCCCCGCATCTTCACGGGGAATTCAATTTCACCGGGTCCCTCGTTGAGACAGCGCCCAGATCGTTATGCCTTTCGTGCGGGTCGGAACTTACCCGACAAGGAATTTCGCTACCTTAGGACCGTTATAGTTACGGCCGCCGTTTACCGG
>JACCZH010000092.1 GCA_013696045.1 Chloroflexia bacterium | reverse complement strand
GCGGTGATCTCAGGAACGTGCAGGGACTCCTCGACCACATCTACCATCCGGGGTCGATCATCATTGAGTTGATGGGCAAGATTGAGTCGTTCTCCTACGAATGGGAAGCGCTAACCGGTGGAAGCGTAACCAGTCTCAAATTCTCGTCGGGGGCGGTCGGCACGCTCCACATGCCTGGTCTGCGCAATAGCGTCAGTCCTTTGGAGCGGTCGGAGGTCGTGGGTGAACGTGCGAGCGTTGTTGTCGAGAACGGCGTCAAGGTGACGTACTATCGACCGGCCACGCGCCCTGCGTATGGTCGGTCCGCCTCGTTCCTTGTTGACAACGACGAGGCCCCGCTCTATTGGGAACCCGAGTTCTCGCTCGGTCAACTCTACAACAAGAACATCTTCTACCTCGGCTACGTTTCTGAAGTGCTTCACTTTTGTGAGAGCGTATTCACGCAAACGCCTCCGGAGAAAGGAACGCTTGAGCAGGCACGTGAGATCGCCAAACTCTTCGAAGGCTTCTGCACGACGGAGCCTGGCGTGCGTGCTGTTCTCAATGAGCCAGCCGCTGTCAACTGACGCGGAATGTGGCGAACCGTTTGTCGTAAAACAAGGAGATCTCCATGAGTCAAGGTTCGTCGATCGATATGAACAACATTGTGCGGCGCGTCTCGGAGACGGATGCCGTCCCATTGAGTTGGGGGAGGCTCGTCTGGCTCATTGGAGAAAAGGAGACGCCCGGCGCTGAGCAAACACTCGGTGTGGTGACTATCGAGCCAGGCAAGCGGAACCCACTCCATTTTCACCCGAATTGCGAAGAGCTGCTCTTTGTGATGGAGGGTGAGGCGGACCACAAACTCGGTGACGAGATGTTTCACATCACCGCCGGCGACGTGATCCGGATTCCACAGGGCGTTCCACACTGGGCCCAAGCCAAGGGAGATACGCCACTGGTCGCCGTGATCTCGTTCTCGGCGGCGGACCGCAGGACTGAGAACCTTGAAGACACCGGGGACATTGCCTGATCGAGCGACTGCGACTGTACCGGATTCTGTAGATCAGACCATTTGCGACGAAACGTGGAGTGAATGAGGAGTATTGATCCTATGGCCACCGTGGTCTTGCTGGGCACCCTCGATACCAAGGGTGCGGAATACGCTTACCTTCGCGAGCAGATCGAGCGTAACAGCAGTTGTGACGTTATCGTGATCGATGGCGGGATAATGGCGGAGCCGCAAATGGCAGTTGACATCTCGCGGCAAGACGTGGCGAAGGCCGCGGAGACAACCATTGATAGCCTCATCGCTGGTAATGATCGCGGGGCGGCGGTCGCCGCAATGGCCGATGGCGCCAGCAAGATCGTCAGCGATCTGTTCGCGGCAGGACGGCTGCAAGGCATTCTCGGTCTTGGTGGCACCGGTGGGACGTCGCTGGTCACACACGCGATGCAGGCGCTGCCGGTTGGTGTCCCGAAGCTCATGGTTTCGACGGTCGCGTCTGGCGACACCCGTCCCTATGTGGGGGCGGTTGACATTACGATGATGTATTCCGTGGTCGACATTGCCGGAATCAACAGGATCTCGGCGCGCATCCTCGGAAACGCCGCCGCCGGCATTGCTGGAATGGCAACGGCATACGCCGCACCTCTCCCTGACATGGGCGACAAACCACTGATCGGAGCGACGATGTTCGGGGTTACGACGCCGAGTGTCACGAAAGCGCGCGAACTGCTGGAAGCCAGGGGTTACGAGGTCCTCGTCTTTCATGCGACCGGTGCTGGTGGCCAGTCGATGGAGGCATTGGTGAGCGGCGGCTTCCTGGATGGCGTGCTTGATATCACGACGACAGAGATGGCCGATGAACTGGTGGGCGGGGTGTTTAGCGCCGGTCCTGATCGCATGAAGGCTACGTGTCAATCCGGACTCCCGCAGGTGGTGTCCCTCGGTGCGCTCGACATGGTTAATTTCGGACCGAAAGACACCGTGCCGGAGCGCTTCAGGGATCGCAATCTGTATGTCCACAATCCATCGATCACGTTGATGAGGACCACTCCGGAAGAGTGCGCCGAGCTGGGCAGACGGATAGGGACCAGGCTCAGTGCCGCGGCAGGGCCCGTTTCGCTCTTCATCCCTCGTGGCGGGGTATCGGCGATTGCCGTTGAGGGCGGTGTGTTTCACGACGCCGACGCGGACACGGCACTCTTCGATGGCCTGTTGAAGAACCTCGGCGACAACGTCGAGGTCCATGACCTCGAGTACGACATCAACGATCCGCGATTCGCCACGGCGATGGCGGATCGGCTGGTGGAGTTGATTTCCACGACCACGCAGACGGGGAAGCAGGCATGATGGTGAGCAGGAATGGGAACAGCAGGGCCGAAATTCTTGAACGGCTCCGCTCCCAGGTCGCGAGGGGAGAGGTGATCGTCGGAGCAGGGGCGGGTACGGGCCTCTCCGCCAAGTGCGTCGAACAGGGTGGCGTCGACCTCATCGTCATCTATAACTCCGGTCGTTTCCGCATGGCGGGACGAGGATCACTTGCCGGATTGATGCCCTATGGCGATGCTAACGGTATCGTCGTCGAGATGGCCAGCGAAGTGCTACCGGTGATCGAGCGAACTCCGGTGCTGGCGGGCGTCTGCGGCACAGATCCCTTCCGGTTGATGCCGGTGTTTCTGAACCAACTCAAGGCAATGGGGTTCGCCGGTGTCCAGAATTTCCCCACGGTGGGCCTCATCGATGGAACCTTCCGTCAGAATCTCGAGGAAACCGGGATGGGTTTCGATCTCGAGGTCGAGATGATCCACCTCGCGCGTGAGCTCGACCTGCTGACGTCACCATACTGCTTCGATCCAGCCAGCGCCCGGGCGATGGCGGAGGCTGGCGCTGACATCCTTGTGCCTCATCTTGGCCTGACGACCAAAGGTTCGATCGGCGCAACGACGGCCGTCTCGCTGGAAGACGCGCCGGCATTGGTACAGGCGATGCACGATGCCGCAAAGGACGTAAATCCGGAAATCCTGGTGCTATGCCATGGGGGTCCGATAGCGGAACCGGAAGATGCAGAGTACGTCCTCAATCGCACAAACGGGATAGTCGGGTTTTACGGTGCGTCGAGTATGGAGCGTTTGCCGACGGAACAGGCGATCATCCAAAACACCAAGCGATTCAAGGCAATCGCGCTCTAAACGCGCAAGAAGTGGCGTGCTTCTCACATGCGCATGGATCTGTCAGGGCGAGTATGCCCAATTGCGAGCGCCCTGCCTGGCAAGGCTCATTGCCTGACGCTCTGTTGATCACTTTCTGGGCGGTCTGCGCGTGTTGATGCATGATGCCAACAAGTTTGTGACAAAAGCGACAAACTTTCCGCCTACTATGGTGTCGATGCGTGTCAGCGGTACGCATCAGGCTCGTCATGTATCGTGT
>JACCZH010000052.1 GCA_013696045.1 Chloroflexia bacterium | reverse complement strand
TCCAGATGGCGTCCTATGACCGCCAGACGCTGCTGATACGAGGGCGTGCCATCGGGACGGAAGAGAGGGCGTGGAGGTGGTGGTGACGGCTGCGGCCTGCGAAAACGTGGCATTACGATTCCCGTTCCTCGGTGCGTTGCTCGCTTGCTCGCAATCTGAATGCTTCATCGAGCAACTCGGTAATGGCAATGAGATCCAGGACAGATTCAAATGCCTCCACACCGCTATCTGGCTCACCTTTCTGTCCCGTGACCAACAACGCCGTCTGCCCCTCGGCAATGACGACATTCCGCGCCAGTATGTGATCCAGCCTGCGGCCAATCGCCCGGAACATATCCTCATAACCGGTGGGAGCCAGCGTCGAGGGTGATTCGGGACGCTCGCCGTCTCCTCTAGCATCGGTTGCTGCGATCATGCGATCCGGAAAATCCGCGTCAGAAAACTCAATCAGCTCCATTTTACGAGTGCGGCGGTTCACGGCGCGGACGATAAAACCCCCATCCACCTGGAGAACAATGATCGATCGGTATCCGTTCAGGTCGAGCTGACGGCCTATCGTGCGCAAGCGGTTTTGATAGTTCGGCATCAGGAGAGAAGGCGGCAAGAACCGCGGCACAGCAGTCCGCTTGTCATTTCCGTCAGGAAGCCGGGTGTCCATCTCATTCCTTCGATGTGCGTGAACAGTTACCGGAACACAAACCGGAGGTAATCTCGCAATAGTCGCACATGTGCACTTGTGAGATTACTCTTTTTGCGACCTCATCTCAAGGCTCCGCCCGGAAAAGGGCAGCCTGCTCCAGAAACAACCAGTCCGGCCTGGCCTCATTGTCTCCCGAACCGGTCCCGCCAGCGGCAGCCAGGCTTCGCGGTACAATGCGGCAACTCGTCGCGCCAGCATTCCAATGAGGAGGCATCACATTATGCAGAAAATAAAAACCATTGATGACAACCATATCGAAGACCATGACGGTATTGCCGTCATTCGAGCGGGAGGGCACGACCGCGACTGGAATGGCTTACACTATAATCTAGGCCTCTCGTCGCGTTCAGTCGGGTCACGGGAGCTCTCAATGAACGTGGCCACCATCCCTCCAGGCGGCGTCGCCGGCGCCCACATCCACGTCGGATTTGAAGTGGGGCTATTCATCCTCGAAGGACGCGTGCGGCACGCTTTTGGGCCGGGACTGCGGCAGTTAGTTGAAAACCAGGCTGGTGACTTTATCTTTATCGCGCAGGATGTCCCACACGAGGTCTATAACATGAGCGATACGGAACCGGTGGTGGCGGTTGTGGCGCGTAGCAGCGCCGCTCAGTGGGACGACATCATCCCCTATGATCCCGAGACAGATCGGCAATGACGGAAAAGAACCCCTCACACGCTGATCCCGTGCATGACGATCGGCCTGAGCCGCCGGTCAGTCAGCTTGCCGATGTGCCGCCCGAGGATTGGGATTACTCTACTGCACAGGCCTTTGCCGGCTGTGGGGTCATCGGCGCGGTCATGCTGGCACTGCTCCTGCCCACGACGCTGCGGCTATTTGTGGACAGCCCACTGGCCGAGGTCCTCGGTTTCGGCGTTGCCGGACTCCTGGCGCTGGTGTGTGTTGGAATAATCACCCGGCTCACACGCGCCAAGCGGGCCGAGCGCCGCGCCAGGAACACCCTAACCGATCCGGACGTCTGACATCCAGTCAGAACGTTACAGGCGTTGGCGGCCGAGATGACCATGCTGCGTCAGGCGCTATGATCCTTCGACTCAACTCTCGATGCCGACCGTGCCCTAAACGCCTGAATATGGATTACTATGAGTATGCAGCGCAGACAAACCCCTGTCGCCAACCGACGTACTTTTCACTCATGACGGCGAATGAGGCAATGAATACAAGCCTATTCACGCACAGGTGCATCCTCAAGGGCCTACTTCGGCGTATACCTAAGTGTGACGCGGATCGGCGTCCGGTGAGCGGAACATGAGCGAGCGAGCCCGCCGCCCACACTACCTTGGCCGTGTGCCTGATGCAACTGAGTCCGACGAAGCGACTGACGCCGAGCTTATTCGACGTGTCAGCCTCGGGGATGCCGGAGCCCTGGAGACTCTCTATGGGCGCTATGCGCGGGTGGTGTATTCGTTCGCGGTCCGGATTGTGAAGGATGGCGCGCTAGCCGAGGAGATCCTGCAGGAAGTGTTCGTGCGCACCTGGTTGCAAGCGGATCGCTTCAGAAAATCGCGTGGAAACTTCGTCAGCTGGCTACTCAGCATCACCCACAATCTCGCCATCGACGAGGTTCGCAAGCGTCAGCGCCGCCCGCAGCGATCCAGTTCCGTGGATATCAGCGATGTGCTGTATGGGCTGGTGGATGAAGCAACCAACGTCGAGGAAGCCGTTGAAGCGAGGGCGCTGAGAGACAAGGTCTCCGCGGCTCTGGAAACGCTTCCAGAAGCCCAGCGCGTCACGATTGAGCTGGCCTTTTACAGCGGCTACTCCCAGCGGGAGATCGCGGCGCACCTTGAGGAACCGCTCGGCACAGTCAAGACCCGAATACGACTCGGGCTGAAGAAGTTGATGGTAGCGTTGGAAGAGTAACGTTTTGTTGCGCAGGCACGGAGAACAAACAAAGAATGAGACGGCAGACGGCCCGAAGCGTCATGCGCCGAAGGACGTTACTGAGGATATCTCCGAGCTGCTGGCTGGGTATGCGCTCAATGCTCTAACGCCCGAAGATTCAGACTTCATCGATCGCTATCTTAATGATCGTCCGGCGTGGCAAGCAGAGCTCGCAGGCTACGAACGCGCCAGTGAACTGCTCGCCTACGCAAATGCACCCCAACAGGTGCCGGTGCGCGCCCGAGCCGGAATCCTCGCTCGCATCGACGCGCTAGCCATTGAGTCACAAGAAGACGCTCGCGCTCGCTCACGGCCGCCGGTTGGTATTGGAGAACGCTGGCGACGCAGGAAACGTAGCGCGCCGAAACTGGCCTGGGCTGCCGCTGTGCCCTCAACAATTATCGCCGTTATCTTCGTCATGACATCAATCGTTATGCAGGACCGCATCAGCGAGCAACAAGGGCAGCTGGCAGCCTTCCAGCAGGAGCAGAGTAAAGCAAACGGCGTACTGTCGGCGGAAAATAGCCGCCAGCGTGTGGTCGAGCTCATTGAATCGAGTGCCGCGCCGCTGGCTCGTGGCCGGCTCTACATTGACCAGCTTGACAACACCGCCATGCTGGTAGTGCGCGATATGCCTCAGCCTGCCGATGGCCAGGTCTATGCAGTGTGGGTGCTCACAAGTATGATCACCGAGGAGTATGCTCACCTCGGCACACTGGACGTCGACCAGTTTGGCCGTGGTCAGAAGATCCTCGACCCGCCGGACGACTTCCAGCGCTACATTAACGTGCGCATCACCATTGAAACCACCGACGATCCGGGCATCCCCACCGGACCCGAGGTCATGACCGGCGGCATTTAGAACCTTCTCCTACAGCATTTTTCATCTCGGCTGTCATCTCAACCCAAAGGGGTACCCCGCGGTCGAGATAAAGACCATCGAGGCGGAGCCATAACAATGCTCTATACCAACACCGCCGGGCTACGAATCGGGAGCACCGGGACGTTGATTAACGTTGGTTGCGCAGCCGGCAAGCTGGCGGAGAGCGAGTAGGCCAGGGCAATCGCGTCGGTCACATGCATACCTGCGCCACCAAATCCAGCCGCGGCCCGATCGTAGCGTGCCGGCAACAGCGTGGTCTCGAAGGCGCGATCGTTACCATAGCGAGCAAGCTGCTGGTGCCACTCCGCGGCCCAACGAGCGTCGTTGCCGACAATCGCCGTAAACGGCAGACCGTAACGCGATGCCGTTTCAAACTCGCTCAAATGATAGCCAGCGCTTCCGTCGCCGAGCACGACAATCACCCTGCCCTCATGACCGGCAGCTCCAACTCCAATCGCCATCGGGATGGCGCCACCGATCGCGCCGAGCTTGCCATTCCAGAACACCCGGTTCGGGATGTCCCGCAGACCCAACCGTATCCATTGGCAAAATTCGCCACCATCGAGAATCACGATGTCCTCGGGCTGCAACGCCTCATGGATAGCCGCCGCGATTTGTAGAGGGTGTAGCTCAAGCGGCTCGGAACTTGTTGACCCATTCGCAAGCGCTTCAATTGGCCATTGCGCAGCCCAGGTTGACTCAATACTGGTGGACCCGGGCAGGCGCTCAATCAAATGGACCAGCGACATGCCCACTGGCGCCGCGACGCTGAGATTGGGCTTTCGGGATGGCTCAGGATCACCGTCGTCGTCAATCAATAGAACCCGGCCGGCCGTTGCGATCGCGTTTTCGTTCAGGAATCCGACCGAGAAATCAGCCGGACCGATGACCAGAGCGCAGTCGCTCTCTGGATACCGTTTGATGATCTCGGCATACTTCAGGTCACTCAAGCCACGAGGGCATTCCGTGACGACTGGCTCAATGCCAAGCCTTGACGTCAGCTCACGCAGCAACATCCCCGCTTCACCACGCGCCGCGGAGGGCCGCGCGATAACCACCGGGCGCTCGGCCTCGGCCAGGGCCGTTGCCATACGCGTGAGTGTGGAGCGTTGTTGCGTTGTCAGGTTTTCCGCCAGTGCTTCGATCTGTATGCGTTGCAAAACCGTGGATGACGCCATCAATGTATCCGCCGGCAATGTAACATGCACCGG
>JACCZH010000042.1 GCA_013696045.1 Chloroflexia bacterium | reverse complement strand
GCGGTGCCCTGGACCCTAGGCACGAGGAACGTGTTTTCAAGTTGTTGAACCATGAAACACAGGATAGCAACAGGGATAATCTTGCTCGGATCGGTAGCGAGCACGACTAATGCGGCCACCAGGAACGATATCCAAGGCCCAAGTATCGGGACGAGCTCCAGGACGCCGGCAACCACTCCAAGCGCGAGCGGCTGTTGTACACCGATTACCCAGAAACCGATGCCGGAAACCGACCCCACGACGACGCCCAGGAAAAGTTGCCCGCGGATGTAGCGCCCCAGAACCCGATCGACAATCCTCACGACGTTATGGACATCCCCGCGAAGGTAGACCGGCCAGAGGCTGTAAAAGAACGATGATCCGTTTTTCTGATCCTTAAGAACGTAGAAAAGCCAGAGCGGCAGGATCAACAACCCGAACACGATGCCCACGAAGCGCCGCACTGTGCCCACCGTGGTGAGCAGCCCGGTTTGAACCGCCGACGTTATCGTTGAGCCGATCTGGTCAACGTTGCTCTCAATTTGTATTTTAATGTCCTCCGGCACGTCCTCTTCGTAACGCCGGTTCCAGTAGTTGCTTTCGTTGCGAAGCGTCTCCCAATAGTTCGGGACGCTCTCAACCAGCTCCGTTGTTTCGCGGTAGATAGCCGGGCCGATGGTCATGACGGCTATGACAAGAACAGCGATTCCGACGATATACACGACGAGCACGGCAAAAGTGCGGCGCACGTGGTGCAGGATGCCCCGGTCGGGAATGAGGGTCTCCAGCCGGTTCACGAGCGGCAAGAGCACGTAGGCGATCACCATTCCCAGGACAAACGGGAACAGGGCCGACCGTGCGTTCCAGAGCACCCAGGTGACCACGGCAAGTGCGCCAATGATAAGGAGCACGCGGTATTGATCCGCGCGCTCCTGCCCAGTTGGCGATCTCTCGAATCTGTTGGCTGGCTCCAATAGCGTGCCTACCCCTGATGCAACAAGTGACTTCTATTAGCTTAACGCGTTTGAGACCAGGTGGTCTGCCGCAGACAATTATTGAAGCTCTCGCGATTTGCTGTCAACAAGTCCCGTTACCATCTCGACGAACTCTGAGACTGGTTGCGCGCCTAGATTCTCGTTGGTGCGCAACCGGACGGCCACGGCGTCCGCCTCAGCCTCGCGGTCACCGGCAACCAGCATGTAGGGTACTTTCTGAAGCTGTGCGTGCCGGATTTTGTTTTGCATACGATCGCTACCGGAATCCACATCAACACGGATGCCGGCTTCTTTCAGGCGCCTGGCGACACTGTCCGCGTACTCGACATGCCGGTCGGCGATGGGGATGACGACTGCCTGAACAGGAGCCAGCCAAACCGGGAATGCGCCGCCGTAATGCTCTACCAGTCCACCAACGAAGCGCTCCATAGAGCCGAGCACGGTGCGATGCACCATCACGACCCGGTGTTGTTGCCCATCCTCGCCGATGTAGTTGGCGTCGAAGCGCTCCGGGAGGTTGAAGTCCACCTGAATTGTCGGGCCCGTCCACTCGCGACCAAGGGAGTCCAGGAACTTGATATCGATCTTGGGACCGTAGAAGGCGCCTCCGCCCTCATCGATCTTGAAGCCGATGCCCATCTCCGAGACGGCCTGTTTGAGCGTTGCCTCGGCACGCACCCAGTTTTCATCGCTACCGATGGACTTCTCAGGGCGCGTCGCGATGTACGCCTCATACCGGTAGCCGAAGACTTCTGCGAAGTAATCTGCAAGATCGATAACAGCTTTGGCTTCGTCAAGCATCTGGTCTGGCCGGCAGAAGATATGGGCGTCATCCTGGGTAAATCCTCGCACCCGCAACATGCCGTGCAGGGTGCCGGAGCGTTCGTAGCGATACACAGTGCCGAGCTCGGCATAGCGAATTGGAAGATCGCGGTAAGAGCGGATCGTCGAGTTATAGATCATGATGTGAGCGGGGCAGTTCATCGGTTTCAGATAATATGGAGAGCCTTCGATATCCATTGGCGAATACATATTCTCAGCGTACGTCTCCAGATGTCCACTCTGTTTGTACGTTTCTTCCGAGGCAATGTGCGGCGTGTAGACCAGGTCATAGCCGCGCTTCAGATGCTCGTCCGTTTCAAAACGCTCGATAAGATTGCGCACCATCGCACCCTTGGGATGCCAGAGAATCAGACCCGCTCCGATCATCTCGTTCGTGCTGAAGAGATCCAGCTCGCGGCCGAGGCGCCGATGATCGCGCCGGAGGGCCTCTTCACGGCGTTCCAAATGCTCCGCGAGCTCCTGTTTCGTGTTCCAGGCCGTGCCGTAGATGCGTTGAAGCATGGGCCGGTGCTCGTCGCCGCGCCAGTACGCGCCGGCAACGCTCAATAGCTTGACTGCACCGACCTTGCTCGTATCGTCAACGTGAGGGCCACGGCAGAGATCCAGAAACTCGCCCTGCTGATACGTGCTGATCGTCTCGTCCTCGGGCAGCTCCTTTATCAGCTCAACTTTATACGGTTGATCCTTGAATGTCTCTAAAGCCTCTTCACGTGAGACCTCATTACGCGTAAAGACTTCTGCTTTCTTGATGTGATTCCTCATGCGGGCCTCGACTTGCTCAAGATCCTCTGGCGTCAGAGAACGCGGCAGGTCAAAGTCGTAGTAAAAGCCATCCTCGATGGCAGGACCGATTGCAAACTTCGCGTTGGGGAACATGTCGAGTACCGCTTCGGCCATGACATGGGCTGCCGAGTGGCGCATTTTGGCCAGCTCGAGCTCGGCATCGTTTGCGGGTTGCACTTCAATCTCGTTTAGCTCGGCAATGTTCTCTGCCATGATGGGGTTTTCCTTTCGGTTCATGATGAACGTCGTTAGGTAGCGGCGCAATGAATTGCGCCCTTCCTGGCCGTTTGGGTGACAACCAGGGCGCAATGAATTGCGCCGCTAGGAGATAGGGATCAGCATCTTTGTGGCTCCACCGGTTTCTTCTTCGTCGGTCATGACAGATTCTCCTCTCGCTGCGTCAGAAAACACAAAAACCTGCCGCCACAAGGGACGGCAGGTTGGTTTACCTGACGTGGTTCCACCCAACTTTCGGCGCGATGCGCGCCGCTCTGGGGCCCGTTAACGAGGGCAGTCGGGGCGAGGATACTTGCAGCTAACTGCGTTCTCTGCCCGGCTCGCGGGTGGTTTTCCTGGACCAGCCTCCCGTGGAGCTTTCAGCCGCTGGCTCCGCGTCTCTGTCGTCGCCGTGTCCGGTACTCGTCCCGGTCGATGCCGTTGATGTATGTGTCTGGTGGGCGGTACTGGACTCGAACCAGTGACCTCTACGATGTCAACGTAGCGCTCTAACCAGGCTGAGCTAACCGCCCATCGTCGCGAACTGCCATAGTATAGCGCGTGGTCCCGGTTGTTGTCACCCTGCCAAACGCACTGATGACAGAGGTATGAGCTAATCCCCCTGCGTTAGCTCATACCTCTGTCGCTCGATCAGGCGATCGGACAGTTGCAGGGCGAGATGGAGGGCGACATAGGCGGAGCTGGCTACCTGCCGCTCGATTGGCTCATCGTCTCGCTCGGCGCTCCGGATATACACCCGTGCGTTGTCGTAGCCTTCAACGGCCCGGGCAATCCAATCAATTTCGTCCTGGCGCAGCTGCTCCACATAAGCGTCCTGGATTGCCAGGAGCTCGGGAGAGATCATGTGTAACCGCCTTTGAAGCGTGGCCCAGGCTGCCGGCTCGATGTTCTCAAAGAGCGGCTGTCGCTGAGAGCGCCAGCGGTGGCGCTGGAGGAGCGAGCGGGCGAACCTCATCTCACGCACAGCATCAATCGTTGCGGACGGGAGGTCGTTCTCCCCTTCAAACCGGGGCGGCAAGGATTGCGAATGCCGGCTCGTCCAGGCTTCCGACCACTCAGGCTTGAGATTGGCGACCGTTTCATAGGTGGCGGAGAGGGTGGCGTAGATGTCGTTGAACGCTGCCTCCCGCTGGTCGTTGTCTCCTCCACGTTTCCAGAAACGCAGGGTGGGGGCGAGCAGTTGGCAGACGAGAAGTGCGGCGAGGAGGCGACGGTGAAACATTGTCAATTCTGTCTCGTCATTCGTTCAGCAGCCAAGAGTAAGAGTGTGGTTCGTGGCCGGTCTTCGGGTGCGCGGCCAACGTACTGGTATCGTACGATACCTGATTCATCCACCAGGAATGCCGCCGGAAAGGCAATTGGAACAGGCCGGATTTCGAATGGGTCGATCAGGTCGAGGTTCCCGATAACGCTCGCGCCGCTGTCGGACAGCACCATTAACTCTCCCCCAGTTGCTTCTTCGATCTCCCTGCAGCCATCGCTGCCATCTGTCGAAATGGCTACTATTTCTACGCCGCAAGCGGCAAACGCGGTCTGTTCGGCGGCCAGCCCAACGAGCTGGTCATGACAGTAGTCTCACCAGTGACCGCGATAGAAGACGATCAGGGTTGGTCCAGTGGGAACGCGATGTAAGCGGCCTGCGGCATCTGTGAGCTCTAACATTGGGAAAGGCTGTCCGGTGGTAGGGCGAGCTGTCAATGACCGAGAATCCTGACAGACTCCGAGCGTGGATGCCAGGATAGATCCCATGATTTGAACCGTCCGAGTAGCTTCTGAGCAAGTTGAACATGCGGCCGCAGATCGGTCTTCTTGATTTTCCAGCGCCCACAGACTTGCTCGACGACGAGCTTCGAGTCAGTCTTGACGGCGATCTTTAGCTGCGAGGGGTCATAACCCTTCATCTGGATCTCGGTGAGGGCGGCCTCAAGACCGTTGTTTAGAGTCATGTACTCGGCTTCATTGTTCGTCGTTCGGCCTGGATAGTCGATCGTAACCGGATCTAGCTGGTTCACGACGCCCTTGAACACATAACTTCCGTAGCCCTGCCCCGGATTGCCAAGCGAGCCACCGTCAAATATGAGGTAAACGTGCCATTCTCGCTCTGTTCTGCTCGCCGTTACGGATTTCTCTGTTTCAACCACAAGACCCCCACGTGTCCAGCGGGCGACGCAGCGCGTCGCCCATTCGCAACAGTGAAGAATCCTACCGCGAATTGGTTATACCCTGGTTTCCTGTTTCGCTTTCATGGTCTTGATGACGGTGTCGGTCAGATGAGACGGTACTTGCTGGTAATGACTGAACTCGGTCGTGAACGTTCCACGGCCCTGGGTAATGGAGCGCAGGTCGGTTGCGTAGCGCTGCACTTCGGACGCTGGAACGACCGCCTCAATTGTCGAATGGCCATTGTCACCGGGAGCCATGCCGGTAACATGGGCCCGCTTCGAGGTGAGATCGCTCATGACGTCGCCGGTGTAGCTATCGGGAATGGTGACATGCAGTGACTGGACCGGTTCCAGAATAACGGGATTGGCGGACTCGGCCGCCTTGCGGAAAGCCTGGATGGCAGCCATCTTGAACGCCATCTCCGACGAATCGACCGCGTGGTAGGAGCCGTCGGTGAGTGTGACTTTGACGTTGATGACCGGGAATCCGGCCAGCACACCCTCCTCCATTGCCTCGCGCACGCCTTTTTCCACAGCGGGAATGTACTGGCGCGGCACCGCTCCACCAAAGATGGTTTCGGTGAATTCGAATGACTCATCGCTTGGACAGACGTCAAGGTAGACGTGGCCGTACTGCCCGTGACCTCCAGACTGCTTCTTGTGCTTGTACTCGACCTTCTGGACGCTGCCCATGATCGTCTCGCGATACTGGACAGTCGGCAACTCGAAGTCAACATTCACACCAAACTTGCGCGACATGCGTTCCAGGACGATCTGGACGTGAGACTCGCCCAGGCCGCTGATGATCGTTTCGGCGCTCTCGGGGTCTCGTCCGATGTGGAGCGTCGGGTCTTCGTCTACGAGACGGTGGAGAGCCTGGCTCATCTTGTCGAGGTCAGATTTCGTGCGCGGCGTCACCGAGGCGGAGAACAGCGGCGTTGGGTAGGTGATGCCGTCGAGGGTGACTTTGAACGATGGGTCACAGAGTGTGTCACCGGTGCCCGTTTCTCCGAGCTTGGAGACGGCCCCAATGTCACCCGGTCCAACTTCGGAGACGGGAATCTGTTCCTTGCCACGCATACAGAACAGCTGACCGATGCGCTCGTCGACGCCTTTGGACACGTTCCAGATATGACTATCGGACTTGAGCGTTCCGGACATGACCCCGAAGTAGCTGAGCTTGCCAACATAGGGATCGGCGATCGTCTTCCAGACAAATGCGACAACGGGACCATCTCCGGATGGGAGCACTGGTACTGTTTGTCCGCTCTCGTTCACACCATAGGTTGGTTGTGGCGATGGAGCAAGGTCCACCAACGCATCGAGGATGATCCCGACGCCGCGGTTCGTGGTTGATGCCGAGGCAAGCACCGGGACGATGATTCCATTTGCGACAGAGGTTTTGAGCGCCGCTCGCAGCTCGTCTGCACTGATCTCTTCGTCTTCCAGGTAGCGCAGCATGAGGTCTTCGTCGTTTTCGGCGATCTTCTCGACAAGCTGCAAGCGGTAGGTTTCCGCGGCGTCGAGCATCGATTCCGGCACGTCGGATTCAGTGACGCCGCCGTCGGCGCCAGTGCTGAAGGTATAGGCCCGCATTTGGAGCAAATCAATGACGCCGCCGAATGACGATTCCTGCCCGATCGGGAGATAGGCAGGCACGACCGTATCACCAAAAGCGTCCTGGATGGACTGCAGGCAGGATTCGAAGTTGGCGTTCTCCCGATCCATCTTGTTGACGACAAGGACCCTGGGAACCGAGCGCTCATCCGCGAAGCGCCAGGCGAATTCCGTGCCGACTTCAACACCGGCCGACGCTTCGACCAGGATGAGAGCACAGTCGACGACGCGCATGGCGCACTTCACTTCGCCGACAAAATCGGCGTATCCAGGAGTGTCGAGGATATTTATCTTATGCTCGCGCCACTCAAGTGGTAAGACCGAGGTGCTAATCGATATCGAGCGCCGCGCTTCTTCCGGATCCCAGTCAGAGGCAGTGTTGCCGTCCTCGACGCGGCCCAGGCGCGACGTGGCTTTGGTTGAGAAGAGCATGGCCTCGCTTAAAGACGTCTTGCCGGCGCCGCCGTGGGAAAACAGACCAACGTTACGAACGCGCTCAACCGGATACGTTTTCACGAGGGTTCCTCCAGACTACCATTAGCACGGTATGCCACGAGGACGGGTTGACCTTCCTGGCCCAGAGGAGGGTCGCGCCACTTGGAGCAGGTACACGATAACGGTTGTGTGGGCCGACGCCAGACCCATTGCGGCGTGGCAACTTCAACTAGCAGGTGCCGGGTATTATATCCGAAGTTCCAGCGAATGGACGCCATTGGATCCACGCTGATCTGACTTACTTGTGTTTTCGAGCGCCCAGGTAATTTCGCCGAGAACATAACGATCTCTTTCGGAGCGTCGTGCCTCCTCTAATATGGGTTTGGCGTCGTGATCTGCCAGATGCCGGAGTGCCCAGGCTGCGTGACCCCGGGCGAGAGGTTGATCGTGATTGGTGAGCATCCAAGTGAGAATTGGCTCGGCGCGCTCGTCCTGGCTGTTGCCGAGAGCGACGGCAGCGTTGCGGGCCATGCCGGCTCGCTTGGCGCGGGTGACGGCGGTGCCGCTGTAAAGCGCGCGGAACTCTTCCTCTGACATGCGAGCTAGCGTATCGAGCGATGGAAATGCGTTGTCTACCGTTTTCGGCTGGAAGTCGGGGTCGTCCATCTCGCGCGCGGCTCCGGTGTATGGACAGACATCCTGGCAGACGTCGCAGCCAAATACCCATTTGCCCATGAGCGGACGCAACTCGCGTGGAAGGGGTCCGCGCTCCTCTATGGTGAGGT
>JACCZH010000025.1 GCA_013696045.1 Chloroflexia bacterium | reverse complement strand
ATCCTGGACTACTGGCATCGTGAGCGAATGACTGGCGGGCGAGGTCTTGTACCGTTAATGGTCGTCAGGACGATCACGCGCGTCGCCTTCATCGCAACCTGGCGTCTGGCCCACCTTGAGGACCGTTTCTATCGCGGTCCACGCTTCGCCTCGGGAATCCACGTCACGGCCAGGAAAACCAGCTGAACATGTCTCATACCTGCCCCAGGCCGGTCATCAAGTCAATCACCGACATACCGGGCAGAAACAGAATCACTCGCTCATCAGGACGAGGGGGGTCAAATCTGTCGACAACTCTCTCGAAATCCTCGTCGAGCACATCATAACGCGCTCCCGATACGCGGTTAGCGCGCCAACGCTCGCGGCATTCCTCAGCCGGCACATCAACGAAAATGACCGCTGAATCGGCGCCCTGGCGATTGGCATTTATGCGCAGGATGTCGCGCTGAGCGCGGCTGTAGTTTGTGGCGTCAAACACCACGTCATATCCGGTTGAGAGTTCCTCATCTGCACGCTGGTACGCCATCCGGTACGTCTCGGCCCACTCCATGGGTGAGATGGGAGCGGCGTTGATCCCAAGTCCACGCTCGGTATTGACCTGGTCAATCTCCACATGCGCGGCCCTGCCTAAACTCTCGGCAAGTTCGCTGCTCATCGTGGTCTTACCGGCGAAAGGCAGCCCGCACACGATGTACAGCATCGGCCGCCGAGGCTCGTTGTCACTCAAACGTGGTTACTCCTTTTAGCTGCGCTGCGTCTGAAACCTCCCATTCTACACGGGCGAATCATTGGGAATGTGCGGCGCCCGGGTTGGGCGAGGACATACGATCTCACTGCACGTTGGCGGTGACCGTGGCCGTTCCACTCAAAGTAAAGGTGCAGCTCTTCGCCTTGTTCCCGCCGCTTGAACAGGCCCCGGACCAAACGACATCACGACCGTTCGTGGCGCTTAGTGTGATCGACGTTCCTGTTGCAAACGATGCCGAGCCGCTACTACCCACGATGACGTTGATGCCAGCTGGGTTCGAGGTGACTCGCTCACCGCTCCGGCCGGTCGCAGTCACCGTCAGTGTTGCTGTTTGCGCAGGAGGATCTCCGGTCAAAGTCGCTGTTCGCGTAACGGTCCCGGCGTTCGCCGTGATTGTAAGTGCTGTCGACGTCGTGACCGCGCTCGTCAGTATCGCGAAGCTCGCACTCGTCGCCCCCTGCGCCACCGACACGCTAGCAGGTACCGTCGCCGCCGCAGTGTTGCTGCTCAACAGAGATACGGCGAACCCACCAACAGGCGCTGCCGACGTCAGAGTGACCGTCCCCTGCGAGGAGGTCCCTCCAGTGACCCTTGTCGGGTTCACCGACACTGCGGACAACGCCGGAGTTGACGCAGCCGACTGTGGCGTGAAACGCCGGACGGTGGACCATGCGCCAGCCGTGCCGGCCGAGTTGATGCCTCGTACCCGCCACCAATGCCGCTTCGCTGCCAGCGTGGGGGCGGTGAGCTGCGACGCTGTCACAATCTGATTGACGACGAGCGGCGTCGAGAAGTTGCTCGAGTCATCAATCTGGATACGATACGACGTGGCAGCGCTCACGTCCGTCCAGTCGAATGCCACCGGCTGCGGGGGAGTCGCATCCTGTGCCGGGCTGATGAGCGTCGGCGCCGTCGGAGTCGAACGGGGAGCTACTCCCGTCGAGTTAATCAATACGGCCAGGCCAGGGCTGGCTCCAGAGATGCCCAGCGCGATGTCTGCCCTACTGTCACCGTTGAGGTTCGCTGAGACAATCGTGTAACCGCCGATGCTTGATTTGGCTGGGGGCTTGAGATACAGCACCGGCGGCTGAAATGTGCCGTCGCCATTGCCATTCAGTATCTCCATCAAGCCAAAAGAACCATCCGCCAGGCTCAGCGCAAGATCCTGGAAACCGTCACCATTGTAATCGGCGACAGCTTGTTGGTGAGGAACACTGATGTTGGGTTCGGTGATGATCAGTGGCGGCCGGAACGTACCATCGCCGACGCCGATGAGGATCGCCGTCCGGCTCCCGTTGAGGGCTATCGCCACCACCAGGTCCTGGATCGTGTCACCGTTGAAGTCAGCGACATCGATGTCCGTGCCGTCAACGCCGATATTCTCACCCTCCGTGAGCGTCAACGTCGGTTGCTGGATGAAGGTCCCGTCGCCAACGCCGAAGAGCCGGTAGACCCGCGAGTTGTCGCCAGAGATGACAAGGTCCTTGCGGCCATCACGGTTGAAGTCCCCGACTGCGATCTCGGTCATGCCTCTGCCGACCTCAATCTCACGCGCGGGTTGGAACGTGCCGTCACCATTGCCGACCATGACGGTGATCACAAGCGCGACAACGCAAGGCGCGGTGTAGCAGGCGATCTCGTGAGCGACCACAACATCGAGCTTGGCATCGTTGTTGAGGTCGACGGCGACGATCGCAGGCGAATCAAAACCGGAGGTGTTCGGGAAGTTCACAGGCTCGTTGAACGTGCCGTTGCCGTTGCCCGTGAGCAACGACAGTCCAATTTGCGGGTCATTGATGGTAACGAGGAGATCTAACCTCCCGTCGCCGTTGAAATCGCCAGCCACGAGATCCTGGCCCGAGCCTGCGACCGGGTAGTCAACCCTGGCCCCAAACGCTCCGGCGCCATCGTTCAACCGGACCGCCGCGGACGATCCCCCTGTCCCCGCCAGATCAAGGCTCCCGTCGCCGTTGAAGTCTCCGACGATATGGGTGTTTCCGAGAAAAGGATAGTCCGCTCTGGTGAAGGTTGGCGCTTGCGTCGCAGCGGAGGCGCCTCCACCGCCGAGAGGGCTCGCACCGAGGATGATCGCCAGTATGAGAGCAGAGCGAACCACAATGGCCCGCATCCGCGTAACAGGTTTGGACATGTGCTTACCTCCAAGGACACGATGGCCAGAGGAAGCGAAGACAGCAACGTGCCGTTGCCTCACTCTTCAGTGCATTTCCTACGATTGGGGCGGATCAATGGTTCATGCAAACGTCCGCGGGCTTGTCTGTGAGCGGAGCAACCTCCAGTAGAGGACAGGCTCGCCGGTGAACTCCGGGTTATTACCACACCGGGATGCCACCGAAGGTTCAACTCACCCGCGGTCTTCACCCGCACAACAAAGACCGCGAGTGTCTGGGACTCTCGCGGTCTTTGCAGCGTTACAAGATAGTTTTTTACGAACGCTGGCTAGTTGCTCTTTATAAAGTCGTCGACTTCACGCTCCGCATCCTCGCGGGTCTTGCCGTACCTCTTCTGGACGACGCCGACCATGTTGTCACGGTCGCCCTCCATTTTCTGGTGATCGTCGTCGGCCAGGTCGCCCCATTTGGACTTGGCGGACCCTTGCATCTGCTTCCAGTTGCCCTTGAGAATGTCGCTGTTCATGAGCCGCACGTCTCCTTAATCCATCAACACTGGGATATCGAAGAAGCGCAAGTGGCCTCGTCGTTGAAACCATTTGCCTTGATTGGAGCGCACAGGGACGCAAGCGTCTGTTTGGCCCGAGCCGATCATCTTGCCACCGCAACCATGAAACAACACCGTTTCATACTGTACGATGTACCCGATTGTCACAATCATGCTTGACTCAAATCTACGGCAGCCATCGCCTCCGGTCTATAGATCGCGGCACCGCTGAAAGTTGCAAGTGGAGGCTCAGGTCCTCTTTCCCATCGCAACGCCAGTGCCGCCACCTTGATGGGGCACAATACGGTTACACAGCATCGCAGATGTCTGCCGGATCGCCGGAGGCATACTGTGCCATCGGGAAATATCACGTTCGTCGTAAGGCAGGGCACATGAAGACGCGCTTATCGGACGCATGGTCCTTGATCGTCGGGAGTTTCTGGTTTCTTCCAGGCGTTATGGCCTTGTCGTCGGTCATGCTCGCCATTGGCACGCTCTGGGTCGATTCGGCTTTTGATATTGACTGGGGGGCTGGACGCGGGCTGATCTATGCCGGCGGCGTCTCCGGCGGGCGCGAGGTGCTTTCAACCATCGCCGGTTCGATGATGACCGTCACCGGCGTGGTTTTTTCGATCACGATCGTCACACTCTCACTCACGTCGAACCAGTACGGTCCTCGGTTGCTGCGGAACTTTATGAGCAACCGCAGTAACCAGATTGTCCTGGGAACGTTTATCTCTACGTTCACGTACTGTCTTGTGGTGTTGCGCACCCTTCGCGATGATGATGAGACCGTCATTGTTCCGGAAATTTCCATATCGATCGGTGTTCTCCTGGCCCTGGTCAGCGTTGGAGTTCTGATCTTTTTCATCCACCATATCAGCAGTTCCATCCAGGCATCATCTATCCTATCGGGAGTCGGACATGAACTGGATGCCGCCATCGAGAGTCTCTACCCCGAACGCATCGGCAAGGGTGAGCGCCCTTCCAGTGATTCCTGGACGACGCAACCTAGTGCGACCTACGGCCATCCACCACACCCGCTGACGATAGGGAAGGCCGGATACATTCGAGCCATCGATCCGCAGGGTATGATGGCGGTCGCGTCTGACCATGATCTCGTCATCCGGCTGGAATGTGGGCCAGGCGCGTTCGTGTTCCGCGATAGCCGGATCGGAACCGTGTGGTCCGGAAGCAAGCTCGATGATGAGCTCGTAAAACGGATTCGCGGTAACGTCATTCTAGGAAACCAGCGCACAGCACATCAGGATGTCGAGTATCTGATGAGTCAGCTCGTCCAGCCTGCTCTGCTCGCTCTCTCGACCGGCGTCAACAACTCACTCGTCGCTATTACCGCGATCGACTGGATGGGGGCAGCTCTTGCAACGCTTGCGGGACGGCAGATTCCCTCTGATTACCGCTACGACGACGGCGGCAACCTCCGCATCATCTCAGCATCCCTCACCTTCACATCGCTGTTTGAATCGGCGTTTAATCCGCTGCGCGAGTCAGCGCGTTCGAACACCCTTGTTACCTTGCGCCTTCTGGACACCATAGTGTCCCTAACGGAACATGTCACCACCGAGGCGCAACGGCAGACACTCTTGCGCCAGACCGAGCTCCTCAAGCAGGACAGCCTCGAGAGCATCCCCAACGAATATGACCGTTCCAGAATCCTGGACCGCTATCGCGACATCGTGCGCTCGTTAACGGATGAAACGTTTGTCCTCACCCACGACACCGAGCCCGAAAACGTCCCCGAGTAATTCTTGCTCGCCGAAGTTTGATACGCTGCTTTGTAGACGGCTCACGAGCCGGAGCAGGTTGTTCCGGTCCTCTTCCGCACACGACATGACACTAAAGAAGGGGCAATCCAATGCGAATCGTATCTCCACGAATGCACGGCATGATGGATTATCTGTCGGCCGGCACGATGATGGTTCTGCCCAGGAAGATGGGCTTCAGCAAGTCCACAACGAACCTGATGACCGGCGCAGGCGCGGCGGTTCTTGGCATGAGCTTGCTTACCCGCTACCCATTCGGGTTGGTGCGAGTGCTACCGATGCCGGTGCACCTTGCCGTAGACGCTGTGCTCGACGGTGTGCTCATCCGCGAAGGCAACCGGCTGGGCAAGAAAGAGCCTCAGGCCCGCAACGCCATAATGGGTCTCGCGGTCTCCGGTGCGCTGCTGTCGCTCATCACACGCAGCAAGCAATCGACGGCGAAGAATTTTAGCTAAGCCCTGCTCAGAGCGTCATCGTGTACCAGCACCCCGTCAGCACGACGTATCGTTGTGCGCTGTTTTCCTGACAGGAATACGGGGCCGTGCAGAGGGGTTAGAGATTCCACGTAGAATATTCTAGAAGGAGAAGGTTCGCGCTATGGTAAAGATTCCCGATGAGTACCGTGATCTGCTCGATGGACCCGTGGTGGTGGCGCTAGCAACCGTCCTTGAGGACGGTCAGCCGCAGGTGCACCCTGTCTGGGCCGACTTCGACGGAGAACATGTCCGCCTCAACACCGGCGCGGGCCGCGCCAAGCATCGCAATATGGATGAGCGCCCGCAGGTCACAGTTCTGGCGGTGGACCGCGCCAATCCATTCCGCTGGATGGAAGTACGCGGCACGGTAACAAAAACGTCCACCGACGGCGCAGACGCACACATCGATAAGCTAGCGAAAGACTACCTCGGCGTCGACACCTACCCCGGCCACACCCCCGACGAAGACCGCATCATCGCCTACGTCGAACCGACCCGGGTACTCACGTCCGGATAAGGGATCGCTGAGAGCTCGATTGCAGCGCTGCGATTAGTCAGCTGCTATCGCAAGTTCGGGTTCAATCAGGCGCACATGCGGCACATTCTGGGCGTTAAAGAGCGCGAGAGCCAGACGTCCACGCTCCAGATACTGCCCGGGCGCGAACGCCAGCCCGTAAACGTTGCCTCCCAGCTCAAAGGGGTGCATCGAACGTAATCGAACCTCGAAACGGGCCGCCAGACCGGCAGGATCGATGGTCAGCACCGCGAACTCGTCAAGTAACGCGCCGATTGGCGCAAGGACTTTCGCGCCGGACAATGAGAGATCCTGAACCGAACATGGAATACCGTTGAGGCTCCCGGAGAGCTCGGTGCCGAAACGCACCCCGGCTCTCCTCTCGGTCCCAAATGCGTCCGACCGGATGCGCCGGATGGCTGCCACGGTAAACCAGGCCTTCACCACGAGCCAGAGGGCCGCGCCATACGCTGCGAACGGAACACTGTAGGTCACCGCACTGCGTCCCGTGATCGCGAGCGTGAACCACACCAACCGCGAAGCTACGCCGGCTGAAAGAGGTCGACGATAGCGGCGACGATCCGTGCGAATGGCTCCGGGTGGAGCACACCGGCTGGGCGGATCACGAGATCGCCGCTGGCGGTGAACCGCTTCCCAGGACGGGCGGAACTTGCGATCCGCAAGGATCCCGGCGCGAAGTCATCGTCGCAGAGACCGATCGCGAGAGGATCACCATAGGGTTTACTGGTTACCTGGCACAGGATCCATTCGCCGCGGCCGGCGGCCGTCAGGACGATTGAGGGGACGCAGCTTTGCCTGAGACAAATCGGAAAACGGAAACGAAACCACCAGTACTACCCTGGCTGCAGG
>JACCZH010000024.1 GCA_013696045.1 Chloroflexia bacterium | reverse complement strand
GGCTTCCAGTTCGGCGGCAACTTCTGGACCACCTGAGCGAACGATCTTGCCATCCAGCATGACGTGAATGAACGTCGGCTGAATGTAGGTCAACAGTCGCTGGTAATGCGTGATGAGCAGCATTGCCATGTGCGGCTCGAACAGGGAGTTAACGCCGTCCGCAACAGTACGGAGCGCGTCAATATCGAGACCCGAGTCGGTCTCGTCCATGATGCAGAGCTCAGGCTCCAGCATCGCCATTTGCAGGATCTCGGCACGCTTCTTCTCGCCGCCGGAGAATCCTTCATTGAGGTAGCGGGTCGCGAACGACTCGTCGATCTTGAGCATCTTCATCTTCTCGCGCATTGTGCGGCGGAAATCACGCGGCGTGAGCGGCTTGACCTCGTCGCCGGCCTCTGCCCTGGCAGTGCGAACTGAGTTGGCCGCCAGACGCAGGAAATTCGCCATCGAAACGCCAGGAATTGACGTCGGGTACTGGAAGGCCAGGAACATGCCTAGCTGGGCACGCTCATCCGGGCCAAGCTCGAGGACGTTCTGGCCCTTATAGGTCACGCGGCCCTCGGTCACTTCATAGTTCGGGTGACCGGCGACGGCGTAGGCAAGAGTGCTCTTGCCGGAACCGTTGGGTCCCATCATCGCGTGGATCTCGCCGCGGTTAATCACCAGATCAACACCGCGCAGAATCTCTTTGCCGTCGATGCCGGCATGCAAATTTTCAATGACAAATAATGGCTCTTGACTCATTGGTGAGTTTCTTCCCCCTCATAAACAATCGTTTTCAAATGACGAAGCTATAGATGACGAACGGTGTGTAGCTGGGAACAATCCCAACAGGCGACACCAGCGATCAAAAACTCCCCTCTCGAGCGTCAACTTGACATTTGGGACAAATACCGCTAAATATGGTCTGGTGGCCATCAATGGCAAAACCGGTTTGCTCTTCAGCCACATGGCGCGCCAGAAGGGCGCTGGGCACATCGACGTCCTTAAGTTGACCGCAAACCGTGCAATGGACGTGATCGTGGCGCTCTATGCGCCCGTCGAAGCGACTGGCCTGATCGCCAAACGGAAACTCCAGGATGACGCCGTGCTCGGCCAGCAGATGCAGCGTCCGGTAGACGGTGCCATAGGCAACAGTTGGATTCTTTTCCCGCACCCGCTCGTAGATCTCGCCGGCCGTCATGTGGCCACCGGCGTCACGCACCTCGCGCAGGATCGCGATCCGCTGCGGGGTCATACGCACGCCGGGCGGCAACTCTCGCGTAACCTGGTTAACTCCTGGATCAAGTTGCATGTTGAGACTGATTCCCAGATAAGAATGAATACTATTGACTAGATTAAACCATAGCAATATACTCGGGATTAGTCAAGGCATCCGTGCGTTACACAGAGGCAGGGAAATCATCAAACATTGCACTCGCGCGAGCGCAATGTGGCTGGTTTCGAAGGGCGTATTGGATGTCTGTATTAGGGGAAAGGACAACGCGGTGAGTGTTGACAAAGGCTACGTGAACCCGGATGTGCTCGTTTCCACGGACTGGGTGATGGAACATTCCAACGATCCGGGCATCCGGATCGTGGAATCTGACGAGGACGTGCTGCTGTACGAAATCGGTCATGTGCCCGGCTCGGTGAAGATTGACTGGCATGAGGACTTGCAGGATCAGATGGTGCGCGATTTCGTTGACGCTGACGGCTTTAACAAGCTGATGAGCCGTTTTGGAATCACACGAGACACCACCGTTATTTTCTATGGCGACCGCAACAACTGGTGGGCGGCGTACGCGTACTGGTTCTTCCGCTACATGGGTCACGATAATGTCAAGATCATGGACGGCGGCCGGGCGAAGTGGGAGGCCGAGGGCAAGCCCATGAACCGTGACAAACCCCAGATTGAGCCAACCGAATACAGTGGCGCGGCGCCGCGTGAAAAGCTGCGAGCCTTCCGTGACGAAGTGCTGGAGCATATCGGTTACGACCGCAAGCGCAGTAAGACCGGCGAAGGCAAGCCGCTCGTGGATGTGCGCTCGCCAAGCGAGTTCAGCGGCGAGACGCTGCACATGCCGGATTACCCACAGGAAGGCGCATTGCGCGGCGGCCACATCCCCGGCGCGGCCAGCATTCCCTGGGCGATGGCGGCTAACGAGGACGGCACCTTCAAGCATGCTGACGAATTGAAGGAGCTGTACGAATCGCGTGGCATCATGCCCGATGGTGATGTCGTGGTCTACTGCCGCATCGGCGAGCGCTCGGCGCATACCTGGTTTGTGCTGCACGAGCTGCTGGGCTATCCGACGGTTCGCAACTACGATGGCTCATGGACCGAGTGGGGCAACGTGCTGGGTGTGCCCATCGAACGCTAGGCTCAACTATTTGGTAACTTCGAGGCGGGGCGTATATCGCTCCGCCTTTGTATTTTGTGGTGAAGTGGATTACACCGGGCGACACGCGCCGACCTTCACCCCCTATCACGGTGTCGTTGAAAAACTCGAATTGTGTCGTACACGAGAAACAAATAAGGACATCTGAAAGAGGATATAGACAGGTGAGACGCTCGAAGTGGTTGGTCATCCTCTGGATACCGACCCTGATTCTGACCGCGTTTAGTGCCGGCAGCGAGAGTTCCGGCGACGCGTTCACTGAGGATGGAATAGCTCTCGGAGAGGTGTTGATATTCCCTGACGGTATGCCGGCTTTACAGCCACATATGTCGTCGCCAGGCGGCGATGATGCCTCGGGAGGGCTTGTATCCCAGCCCGTGGAGATGCTTGCGCCCTTTACGGGGCCTGGTTCGCCCTCCCGGACCGATGAGCGCTGGAACATTGCCGGGGCGGATCTCGGGTTCAGTTTCGAGGGCGATGGCAACATCTACATGGTCTTTGGAGATACATGGGGTAGATCCGGCACCGAAGGTCCGGATTGGCGCAGCAACACCATGGTTGTCGTCGAACCTGATGCCACCCATGGTTTCATCGTGACTGACGCCGTCCGCGATGAAAATGACGAGGCCATCGAGCTGTTGCCGTCCCTCAAGCAGGCGAAGCAGGAGTACACTGTCATTCCAACGACAGGCATTGCTATTGATGGCCGGATGTATCTGCACTACCTGTCGGTCAACGACTGGGACAGGCATTGGTGGGGGTACAAGAAACCGGTCCCGAACGGCTCCGGCCTTGCCTACTCCGACGATCAGGGCCAGACCTGGATCAAGGACGAGAGGGCGACATGGCCCGGTGACTCTCCGTTTGCACAAGCAGCGATGGTACAACGCGGCGACTTCGTGTACGCCTTCGGGACGCCGGCCGGGCGGTTCGGAGCCGCGCAGCTCCTCCGGGTAGAGAGCGATCGACTCCTGGAGCCCGAAGAATACCGGTATTGGACCGGAGACAGATGGAGCTCCGACGCCAGCCTTGCGGCCGAGGTGGTTCCCGCCCCCGTCGGCGAACTCTCGGTGCGCTGGAGTTCACATCACCAACTCTGGTTCATGATGTACACGAACGAGATGACGCATGCCAGCGTGTTGCGCTCCGCAGAGCAGCTGACGGGCCCCTGGGGGCCGGAAGAAGTCGTCGTGACCGCGGAGCGGTTTCCAACTTCCTACGGGCCGCTCATGCTTCCGATCACCGGCTCTGAGGTGTATTTCACGATGTCGATCTTCGAGCCTGATTACCAGGTCTATTTGATGCGGGTTACGCTTAATGACGGGCTTCAAGCTGACTGACCGCTTCAGCGGACATGACAGCATCGCCCGGCATCCGCCGAAATGAAAACGTGTGTTTCGACGTTCTTTATATATGGACGGGCGAACGCCGATCCTGTGCAACGTGGGTACATTATTATTAAAAGAGCTTGCGACAGCATCGATAATCATAGTCAGGAACATTCCATTGGATAGACAGGAAGCGATCGAGGTTCTGCTCGATCATTTTGAGAACCCGCGTCATCGCCATAAGCTTGAAGAGCCTGATGTGACCATGCCAGGCGGTAACCCCGGCTGTGGCGATGTAGTGATGGTCTATTTGCGGGCTGGGGAAGACGGCAAACCAGTGGCCGAGCTCTCCTGGGAGGGTGAGGGGTGCACGATCAGCCAGGCGGCCGCCTCGATCCTCATGGAGCTCGTGCACGACGAAGACTGGACAATGCAGGACATACTGGACACGGACTATAGTGACATGATGGATCTGCTGGGCCGCGAGGTTGTTCAGACTCGTACTCGCTGTGCCACATTAGCGCTGGGAACACTGAAGGCGGCCGTTCGCCGGTATCAAAGCGAGCAAAGACTGGCGCAGGCGGGCGGGATGTCCGATGATGTGGTGGACGAGCACGACAGCACGCTCGAAGAATATGGCCTGGTTGTGGGAGATGCGGCGCTGAAACCGCGCGATCCGACCGGCTAATAACACACCAGGGGGAGGATGACATGGTCGTTACGCGACGAACAAGCCAGCTATTCGATGATGTCCGGGCGGCCGGGTTTATCTCTGACGGGCACTTTGCCTTCCGCTCGGGGATGCACGCCCTCAAGCTCCTTGACCGCGATCGAGTTCTCTCCGATCCACAGCTGGCCAGCCGGATGGGCTATGCGCTGGCGAAGCACTTCTTCCTGCTGCGGGTTGATTTTGTTGCCACGCCGTCGATCTGGGGCGCGGGGTTGGCGCAGTGGGTGAGCTACTTTCTGGAGCCGCGCCGGCCGGTCGTTTATTCCATGGTCAAGGACGGCGAGCACCATTTCTCAACAGGCTCGGAAACACTGGATGGCAAGCGCGTGCTGGTGATCGATAATCTGGTTCTGACCGGCAGCACCATGAAAGACTTCGTGCGCGCCATCACCGCAGCCGAAGCGACGCCAATGGCGGTCGGCACGTTGGCCGATTTGAGTGGCGTGGAGTTCCCTATTGAGGTCTTCGGTTTGCTCAACGACCACCTGGATATCTTCGACCCGCGGGAAGATTCCAATCTTGGCAAGGACATTCCTGTAACCGAGGTACCGTACTAGCACGATGAGCTCTTAGCAGGAGCACATCCGTGTTTCCCCGCGGTGATTGTCCGGCGGGAAATGCATCGATCCCGGTATACTTGGAGCGTTCACTGGCATGCTCGGCGGAGTATGCTGGGCACGCGCCGCGCCACCGTTGCTCCAGGCACCGGTGAAAACAGTTGACTGAGATACCGGGTTCCTGTCGAGGTTGCACCTCTTGGTCGAACCCCGCCCTATAGTCACACGACCGAATTCCACAGCAGGAGGGATTATCATGGCCACCAGCCGAGAAACCCAGAACGGACACGGTATTTTCTCCCGCTGCCGCGTCTGCGGTTTTATTTCAGAGGGCGATCTGACCTTCTCCGAGTGTCCGTCATGTGGCGCGTCGGTCGACCGGTTTGAGCAGCTGACCAGCAATGACGTGAGCGAGGTCATTGGCGAGTATGCCTCGTGGGGCATTGTCAACCAGGACATGGATATTACGCCGGTCGACGACACCCGGCGCATCCGGCTGCTGGCCTTCGTTGACCAGGAGCTGTTTTCTCCGTTCACGGTTCGTTCCGGGTCGCGCTATCAAGTGTTTACCGGGGACCAGGAGTGGTTCGCCGCCAACATTCCTTGCCAGACGGCCTGCCCGTCGCATACCGATATTTCACGGTATCTTGCATTGATTGCCGATGGTCGATACTCCGACTCGTATGAGCTGAACCGCGAGCACAACGTTTTCCCAGGTTGTCTCGGTCGCATGTGCGCCCGACCTTGTGAGGATGCTTGCCGGCGCCAGGTGGTCGATCAACCGATTGGTATCTGTTACCTCAAGCGAGTCGCGGCCGACTATCGTGGTGAGACCCGGCGCGAGAGCCCTCCAGCTCAGAACGGCATGACGATCGGCATCATCGGCGCGGGTGTGGCCGGCCTCACGACTGCCCGGGAGCTGGCGCGCGTGGGCTACCACTGCACGATCTATGAAGCATTCGCGGTTCCAGGCGGAATGATGTGGGGCGGTGTGCCGGAATGGCGCCTGCCGCGCGATGTTATCACCGAGGAAACCGAACTGATCACCGATCTTGGTGTGGAGATTCTCTATGACACCAAGGTCGGTGAAGACATCTCGATGCAGGAACTCATCGACCGGCACGACGCGGTTATTATCGCAGCCGGCGCCCAGAATCCGACCGAGCTAGGTATTCCGGGCGAGGATTTGCCGGGTGTTATCGGCGGGCTAACGTTTCTGGAGGACGTCAATTTCGGCCAGAAGCAGGATGTCTACGTCGGGAAGAGCGTGGTCACCGTCGGTGGTGGTTTCACTTCAATGGACTGCATCCGCACCGTGCTGCGCATGGGCGCGGAGAAATCGGTTATGACCTACCGGCGCTCGATCAATGAGATCCCGGTCATGGAACTTGAGCTCGAGGAAGCCGAGCTCGAAGGCTGCGAGATCTTATACATGGTTGGGCCAACCCGGATCATCGCTGGCGACGACGGCCATGTGGCGGGCATCGAGTTTGCCAAGAATGAGCTTGGTCCGCCGGATGCGTCGGGACGCCGGCGTCCGTCACCGGTAGAGGGTTCTGAGTTCACCATCGAGTGCGACCAGGTGATTGTTGCCATCGGTCAGTATCAGAATAACGAGTTCCTGGGCGAGGGCATCTTTGAAGAGGTTGACCGCCGTGGTGTGCCACGCCTGAACGAGCATCTGCAAACGCAGCACCCGAAGGTGTGGGCGGTGGGTGACTATGTAACGAACCCATCCAACTTCATTTCCGCGATTGGGGAAGGCAAGCGGGTCTCTAAAGAAGTTGACGCGGTTCTGCGTGACTCCACCTATCCGGTCAAGGACTTCGAAGTTACCCGCGTTCCTATCGAGGATCTGCACACTCCGAATCCACTGGTGGCCGAGGGAGTTGCCGAATGGTCGGTTGCGTCGATGAGCCGCCGGTTACGCTGGGGCGACAACTATGCCTCGATTGAGCGCCAGGAAGTTCCGATGCTGCCTCTTGGCCAGCGCGGGCTTCTGTCCGACGACGAAACGACTCTGGAAGTCGAGATGGGGTACACCAAGCCACTCGGTTTTGAGGAGGCAAAGCGTTGCCTGCAATGCCAGCTCAACATCTTTATCGACGGGGACCGCTGTATTCTCTGCAACGGTTGTGTCGATGCTTGCCCGGTAGGTGTGATCG
>JACCZH010000013.1 GCA_013696045.1 Chloroflexia bacterium | reverse complement strand
GCTCCGGGGTCATCCCAAGAAAGCGCTCGATGGCGTTGCCAATGGAGTAATCATCGCCGCCAACCTTAACGGCCGCAACGGCATTGACCGAGACCGGCACACCCTCGATGTTGTAGGCAGATTCAATGCGCAGCGGGATCGTCATGATGTTCAGCGAGAGGTAATCAACGCGCTCGATAACAGGGATACGAACGGCCGATCCGCCACGAATAATGCGATAGCCGACCATGCGCTTCTCGCCGGTCTGCGGATCTTCCAGCAAACGCCTGCGGCCGGAAAGGATAGCGACCGTGTTAGGAGCAACTTTAATGATATTGCGGTTGACGACGACCGCCAACACCGCGATCAGGGCGATAACAATGCCCAGAATGGCAAGAATCTGAATGACGCTGTCCATGATCTAGGCCTCCTCTGATTGTGTTGTCGACTGGTTAGCCGGTTCGCTCGATGTCGCGAAAGCTGGTTCGACAATAACCGATCCGCCGTAGGTTTCGACCACCCTCACGACTGTGCCGGGCGCGATCGCCCCGCCGTCCTTTGAGCGCGCAAGCATGTTGCGGGTGCTGTCGGAAGACGTCAGCAACACCTCTCCGATGCCGTTGGCAGTTATGCCAGTGGTCACTTCGCCGATCCTGCCACGCATCGAGCTTATCGTCTGGTCAGTTGAGCCCGTCTGGCGGTGAATAATGGCGAGCATCCACCAGCCGAGCGCTCCAAAGGCAAGTGCGGATACCGCGCTGGTGATGGCGCCGAGCAGTGATGGCCAATCGTAGACCTGCGTCAACATGCCGGTCGCGCCAAACGCGGTGAGCCCGATGCCGATTACTGGGCCGGAGAGTGGACTTGTGCCGCCGTCGCCGATGTCCAGGCCAATATCGATGACATCCATCACCTCGCCCAGGAGCACCGTGACAACCAGGAGGATGATGCCGAGCGACATGATGATGAAATAGAGCAGCATCTCGTTCCCTACCTACCGCAGGGACGGAGGTCAGTCCGCCTGTAAACCGGCACGCGCATCATCGCTGTGTACGACGTCGAGATCATCGTACCGGACCTGAGCGAGGGTGTCTATTCCCGAACGTCCTGTTTCGCGGCATTGTCATCGCGGCAGCTGGATCTTGATCGAATAGTCCTCTACACGTCTGCACCCAGATAACGCAGGGCTATGCCGGACATGGCGCGGACGCCCACGGCGATGGCGTCCTCGTCGGCGTCGAAGTTCGGGTTGTGGACCGGGTAGACAAAACCTTTTTCAGGATTGCCGACGCCGAGTGAAAACATGCAGGTAGGGACTTTCTCTCCGACAAAAGCCATGTCTTCGCCGGCCATCCCGGCGGTCGCGTGAAAGACATTCTCTTCACCAAGCAACTCGACACACACCGCCCGGGCATGCGCAGATGCGGCTTCATCGTTGATCAGTGCCGGATAGCCGCGCACGTAGACTGTCTCGGCCTCTGCCCCGAATCCGGCGGCGATGCCGCTGGCGAGCTCGGCCATGCGCTTCTCGATATTGTCGCGCACGTTCGGCGAGTAGGTTCGCACAGTGCCGGCGAGCGTCGCCGTGGCCGGGATGATATTTGTGGCTGTTCCAGCGTTGAGTTTGCCAACGGTGACGACGGCAGTGTCCATCGGGTTCGTCTCGCGGCTGACCAGCGTCTGTAACGCGATCATGATATGCGCCGCGACGAGCGTGGAATCCACAGTGTTATGCGGTGACGCCGCGTGGCCGCCACGGCCAGCCACCCGGATCTCGAAGGTGTCAGAAGCGGCGGAGCGCGGTCCCGCGCCGATGGCCACCTGTCCGGCCCGTTGCGCGACCGAGACATGCAAAGCAAACGCGGCGTCAACCGCGGGGTTCTCCAGAATGCCGTCGTTGATCATGGCTGCGGCGCCACCGCCGCCCTCCTCGCCCGGCTGGAACATGAGCTTTACTGTGCCGTCAAAGGTATCGGTCATGGTTGATAGCACCTCAGCGACACCGAGCAGAACGGTTGTGTGCAGATCGTGGCCGCAGGCGTGCATCTTGCCAGGGTTGCGGGATTTGTATGGTACGTCGGCAACCTCATCCATTGGAAGCGCGTCCATGTCGGCCCGTAGCAAGACCGTTTTTCCGGGTCCGGTCCCGCGTGTGCCTTGAATCGTTGCCAGAACGCCGGTGCCGCCAGTCGCCGGACCGGCCTTGATGCCAGCCTTCTTCAAGACTTCCTCAGCGATGTACAGCGAGCGGCCGTCTCCACCCACACCGGACTTGAACTCGACGCCGAGCTCTTTGAGGTGTTTCTGCACGAGGTCAGATGTTTCGTGCTCCTCACACAGCAGCTCTGGGTTGGCGTGGATCATCCTGCGCGTTTCACGCAACCAGGCGTCGAGCTCTTCTGAGATTGTCAAGCGTTCGGTTAACACCATGCGTGGTCTCCCTCGGTAATTCGCAATTATTCAGTAACCCGGTCGGCGAAGCGGCCGCCGACGCGGATGAAGCGGATGTCGCCTGAATCGGTGTCAATGAAATCAACCAGACTGCCGGCCGACGGGCCATTGGTGACGATGAAGTCAAGCTCGCCGACGGGCATGAGCTCGGCGGTAGGCATTTTCTTCGGCTCGTCCGAGTCGGCCAGCGCGCTGCGCGCAAAGTAGTCCATCTTCAGCGATCCCTCGCCGCTGGAGATGATGACGTCAGCCATTTTCTGGGCGTACTTGCCCACCAGACGCTCGAGCTGGTGTGGCTCGAGCATAACTTCCTGGCGCTCTTTCGGCGCGAGACCCAGGTGGTGTTGCAGGGCCCAGTCGAGAATTGGTTTTTCGGCGGCGTGCCCACGATCGCCATTAGTGAGAATCGAGATGGCGAAATTACGCTCCGGAACGATTCGCAAGGCGGCCTGGAAGCCGTTGGTGGTGCCGCCGTGGCCGATGGCTTTTGTGCCATCAACCTCGAAGATCATCCAGCCCAGTCCCCACTCATCGGCAAGTCCGGCAGCCTTAACCTGGGGCTGCTGCATTGCCTTGACGCCAGCCTCAGAGAGGACTTGCTTGCCGTCGACAGCACCGTTGTTCATGTGCAGCTGGGCGAATTTGAGCAGGTCGCCCACGGTTGAGATGATGCCGCCGGCGGCATGGGATGTGCGCGGCAGTGGATAGCGCCTGGCGATTTCAAGCGTGTCCTCGTCTTCGGGATCAGGATGAACGTGACCGACTGCCAGCGGATAGGTGATGGCCTCGACCGCGAACTGGAAGGTGTGTTCGAATCCGGCCGGCTCGATCAACAGCTCGCGCATGGCGTCTTCGAAAGGCTTGTCGAGCGCCTTCTCGACAATGTAGCCGGCCAGGTTGAAGCCGCTATTGGTGTAGCTCCAGAGCTCGCCCGGCTGGTAGGTCTGGCGGAGTTCGGACATGGCTTCGACGTAGCGAGCCAGGGCGTCATCGCCCATGCCGAAGTCATCAAAGAAGTCGCCGAAGACACCGCTGGTATGGGTAACCAGATGCCGCAGGGTGATGACCTTCAGCGCATTTTCATCCTTGAGTTTCAGTGACGGCAGATAGGTTGTCACCGGCTCGTCGAGATCAAGCTTGCCCTGATCGACCAGAATCATGACGAGCGTCGTGGTGTAGACCTTGCTGATCGAGCCGATCTGAAAAAGCGTGTCAGCCGTCACCGGATGCTGAGTGTCCATACTGGCGATGCCATACCCTCGGGTATCGACGTCCCCGCCGTTCAGAATACCGACGCTGATGCCGGGCACGTTCCAGTGCGTGCGCCAGTGCTCAACGCACTCATCCAGGTTTGCGAATTGCTTTTGTTCGTCTGACATTGTTCCCCTTTTGTCATAGCCGTAACCGACGCACAGCGTAGAACGCGTTACGCTTACGGTCAACTAGACCACGCCAGAATCCCGAAAACGATCCACGGCAGCAGTGTCGTACCCGGCGGCCTCCAGCACTTCCGCGGTATGTTGCCCAAGATCGGGAGGCGGAGTGCGGACGCTGCCTGGTGTGTCGCTCATCTTGATGGCGACGCCGGGCAGGCGCAGGTCCGGGATGTCGTCGCGTGGCATATCGACGACCATGTCGCGGTGGGCCACCTGCGGCAGGTTCAAGACGTCGTCGATGTTGTTCACCGGGCTACAAGGCACGCCGGCCGCATCCATCCTGGCCGCCCAACTCTCAGCGGTGTCCTGGCTCAGGATCTCGTTAAGCACGCCGGCCAATGCGTCACGGTTCTCACAGCGCAGCGCGTTGCTGGTAAAGCACGCATCGGCTAGTAATTCCGGACGCTCGATTGCCTCACAGAAACGTCGCCAGAGGGCGTCCGAGGCGACCGCGACCAGCAGGAAGCCATCGCTAGTCGGGAACGCGCCGTAGGGCGCCACACTGGCGTGAGACGATCCAAGGCGCTCGGGCACTTCACCGTTCGCGAAGTATGAGACAGCATGGTAGGTCAGCCACGACACCTGACCTTCGAGCAGCGAGGATTCGATTCTCTGTCCATGGCCGGTGCGTTCGCGGACGTAGAGTGCGGCCAGGATGCCCTGAACGGCGTTCGCCCCGGCGGTCAGGTCGACGAGCGAGGTTCCCACGCGCACGGGCGGGCGGCCCGATTCCCCAGTAATGCTCATGAGGCCGCCGTATGCCTGCATGAGCAGGTCGACGCCGGCGCGGTCGCGGTCTGGACCATCGCTGCCGACGGCGGAGATAGCGCAGTAAATCAAGCGCGGATTCAGCTCGCGCAACCGATCGTAGCCCAGTCCCCAGCGTTCCATCGTGCCCGAGCGGAAATTGTGGATCAGGATGTCGGATTCCTTGATGAGCTTTTTTGCAATCTCTTGACCGTCATCAGCCTGGAGATTGAGGGTGACGCTGCGTTTGTTGCGGTTGGCGCTGAGGTAGTAGCAACTAACCCCGTTCCAGAATGGCGGATAGCCGCGGGTGTCATCTCCTCGGCCGGGAGGTTCCACTTTGATGACATCCGCCCCAAGGTCCGCGAGGGTCATGGCGGCGAACGGGCCAGCCAGATGCCGGCTTAATTCCAGGACGCGAATGCCATCTAATGCGCCTGCCAATGGGATCTTCCTTTCCAATATGAGCAGCAGTTATTCTCCGGTAAAGACTGGCTTGCGCTTCTCGGCGAAAGCCGCCAGCGCCTCTTTGCGGTCGGACATTGAGGCCGCCTGGTGGACGCCATCAATGTGGTGCCGCGATGAGCCCTCCGAGCCAGGCGCTATGCTGAGGGCGATGTTTTCCTTCGTCTTCGCGATCGAGAAGGGGGCGAGCTCGGCGATCTGACGGGCAGCTTCGCGGGCGGCGGCTTCAACATCGCCTTCGATTCGCGTGATAAGGCCCCAGACAGCGGCCTCGTCGGCTGCGACGGTCCGAGCGGTCAGCAGGAGATCCTGGGCTCGCGCAAGGCCGATGAGCCAGACCAGGTGATGCGCCGGAGATGGGACCGCCACTCTCGGCTCGGGATACCCGAAGGTTGAACTGGCTGTGGCCAGCCGGATGTCGGCTGAGATCACCAGCTCGCAGCCCAGCCCGACTGCCACGCCATCAATCGCAGCGACGATCGGGATTGGCATACGCCGCAGCTTTCCGAGAACGGCGTGCATGAGTGTGACGCGCTTGCGAGCGAAGTCAGGCGTCGCCTCCCGTGATTCCTTGAGGTCGATTCCACTACAGAAGCCGGGCGCACTGGCTTTCAGGATGAGAACGCGCGGGGGATTCTCAATAAAGCCATCAGCTGCTGCGTCGAGCTGATCTAATGTGTCGAAGTTGATTGCGTTGCGATAACGAGGGCGGTTGAGCGTCAAGGTCGCTATATATCCATTGCGCTCGACGAGCACTGACTCCTGATCCCCGGTCACATAACCTCGATTCCATGCGGTTTCCAGACGATAACAAGCCTTACTAGATTAGTCGGGGCCACATGCACGCGCAAGACGTGGAGCGTTGAAACGTTAAACGGGGGAAGTAGAGAATGAGTACACAGGCTTGACAAACGAACGATCATCCGAGTAATATCGACTTATAGTATAACTTGAGATTTTCTGAAAGGGGCTCGTTGATGTTGCGCACTCGAAGTTTGGGGCGGCATGTGCCGTTCCTGTTGGTAGCCGCACTGGTGGCCATGTTGGGCGTCAGCGCCGTTAGCGCGCAATCAGACATGGCGCAGGTGCGCATTGTCCACGCGTCTCCAGACGCACCGGCGGTCGATATCTGGGTTGATGGAGAAGTCGAATCTGGCGTTCAGTGAGGCCACCGAGTACGTCTCGCTGCCAGCCGGCGACCACGACGTGGCAGTGACGCCGGCAGGCGCCGGGGCCGAAGATGCCGTCATTGAGGCGACACTGACGCTTGAGGGTGGAATGGCCTACACGGTCGCAGCGTCCGGCCAGCTGGCCGAGATTGCTCCTCTGGTGTTGCAGGATGACCTTGGCCCGCCGGCAGACGGCATGGCACATGTGCGGGTAGTCCATGCGTCTCCAGACGCGCCCAACGTTGACGTCGCGGTCAGCGGTGGTCCAGTGCTTGTCGAAGATCTGGCTTTTGGAAGCGACTCAGGCTACCTGCCGGTAGAAGCCATTTCGTACGACCTTGAAGTACGCCCAACCGGCGCAGAGGATGTCGCAATCGACATTCCCGGTTTCATGGCTGAGGCTGGCACTGTGTACACGGTGATGGCAATTGGTCTGGCCGGCGATGGCTCGCTGACCGTCCTGCCTCTGGTGGACGCGTCCTACGACCAGGCGACTGGTGGCGGCACGACTGAGGCTCCGTCAGCCATGCCGGAGACCGGCGCTGGTGGTACTGCCGGAGACGGCACGTCTACCACGACGGTGTTGGCACTGCTTCTTGGCGGCGCGGTCATCATCGGTGGTGGCGCGTACGTTCTGACCACGCGACGCCAGGGTGGCGTCGCTCGGTAACGATTGATGCACAGAGTCCTGCTCGCCGTGTTGCTCCTGCTGATCGCCAGCGGGAGCGGCGCGGCGTTCTCTGTATGGGTGACGCCAAAAACGATCGAAAATCCTCCCGATCAACTGGTGCAAGATACAGCGGTTGTCGCGCTGACCCCAAACACTATTACTGTTAGGCATGAGGCAGCTGCCACAACGCCAACGGTAATTCCAGCGGCTCGGGTTCCCATCGGACCCGCTCCAGGCGTCGCGAAGCCATCTCCCGAACCCGCTTCAACTCCAACCGGCGTCGTTGACGGTGAAGATCCCGCCTCTCCGGTCTGGGTTGTGGCGGCACCCGTCCCT
>JACCZH010000005.1 GCA_013696045.1 Chloroflexia bacterium | reverse complement strand
AATCAGCGCGTCGGTCACCATCCGACCCCCGACCGCCAGCCAGCGTGGCACCCCGTCTATTCCGCGATGTTGTATGCGGCCGTTGGTCGCCACGAGTTAGGCTGCCTCCTGCAATGCTCGAACGCCGATTTTAATGACACGATACGAACGGCGCGGCCAACAGCGGCCGCCCGACAGTGGAGTATAGCATACGCGGCGTGGCGCCCTGCATCCCGTTTGACGGCATACGTACGCGTAAAATGATCGCTATTCTATTGCGTCACCCGCGACCGGCGGACGGTTTGTTATCATCCAGACCGTGCGCAATAAGTGTCAGAACAGGTTGGGAAATATCCTTGCAACGGCTCTGGGCTCCCTGGCGAATGCGCTACGTCGGTGGCGAACGCACTCCAGGCTGCATCTTCTGTAACGCAATTGGCGCACCTGACGATCCTGAATCGCTGGTGCTATCCGCTGGCGAGCACGCCTTCATGCTGCTCAACCGCTATCCTTACAACTCTGGGCACCTCATGATCGTTCCGAATGAACATGTGCCGACGCTCGAAGCGCTAACGTCAGAAGCACGCGCTGAGATGTTCGAGCTGACTTCGCTCGCGATTGAAGCCGCCCGTCCAGTCTTTCACTGCGACGGTTTCAACCTTGGCATGAACATTGGCGAGGTTGCGGGAGCCGGTATCGCTGATCATCTGCACATGCATCTTGTCCCACGCTGGATGGGCGACGCAAACTTCATGCCCATCGTTGCGGACACCATGGTGCTTCCGGAGCTTCTGCCGGTCACTCACGCTCGGTTGCGCGCCGAAATCGAAACTCGTTTGGCGGACAAAACAGGCGGCCAGGAACTCGTCGCCGGGGCGTTGGTCTATCTGCCAGACCGGCAACTGTTCGCGTTGCGTCGATCTCGCGGCGGAAAGACCGTTCTGCCAAAGGGACACATCGAAGACGGAGAAACCGCCGCCGAAGCCGCCATCCGTGAGGTGCGCGAAGAAACCGGCATCATCGCAACCATCGCTGGCTGGCTCGGAACCCAGATCATCGATGAGGAGATTGAGGGGCAACAGCGCTACCAGCACGTCGTCATGTTTCTGGCGACCGGAGAAGCAACGGTTGAACTCGCAGGCCATCTGGAAACAGATGTTGTGCTGGTCGACCGCACCTCACTCGTTGAATCTATTGACATTCCCACGCTACGCTCTCTTGTAGAAGCCGCTCTACCTTCGATCGACCAGCTCATGGGACATTCCTGATGCAATCAGTACGCCTGGCTCTCCTGATCGCTCTCTTCCTGACAACCGGTGGGGCATTCTCAATACAACGTGAGGCAACCGCTCAGCAAAACGAATCAAACGGAGCCTACATCGCTCTTGGTGACTCAATTGCGTTTGGGGTCGGGAGCAGCCTGCCTGACCGCCGCGGCTATCCAGCCCTTGTCCACGGCCTGCTGGAGACGAGCTCTGGCTCCGGCCTGGCGCACGTCAACCTGGGCGTTCCTGGAGAAACAGCGGCCTCGTTCATGGCTGACGGGCAGCTCGAAGCCTTCCTTCAAGAACTAGAGGCCCTTGGAGAGGCCGGCATTCCGGTTGACATTATCACCGTGACCCTGGGCGGCAACGAGATGCTCGCTCAACAAACTGGGGCAACAAATGAGCGACAGGCAGCGCTGAGCGATTTCCGGACCAGCCTGGATCAGGCCGTGGCCCGGATCCGTGACGAGGTCGGCGACGGCGCCTCCATCGTGCTCACTACCTATTACGATCTCAGCGAGGGCGACCCGTCGATCCCATCAACCGACGCATGGTGGATCGAGCAGTTCAACGCCGTCATCCGGCAAACAGCGGAGAGTGAAGGCGCCAGCGTGGCTGACCTGAACGAGCCATTTCGCGGCCGTATTGGCGATTACACCCATTACCCATATGACGTCCATCCCAAAAATCAGGGCTATCGGGCTATCGCCGCGCAAGTCTGGAGCGCCATAGGATTAGATATGGAACCACCAGTGATCCAGGTCGTCTCCGACC
>JACCZH010000353.1 GCA_013696045.1 Chloroflexia bacterium | reverse complement strand
GGGCAGAACGAAGGGCTCTTTCCACCGCTACCGCTGGAAGAATGGGAGGAGACCAAGAACACGCTGCACCGTTTCACCCAGATCATCGGCAAGATCCGGCTGCGCTTGGCACCGTTCCAGAACCACTGGTGGCATGTCCCGCTCTCTGTCTCAGCCACGGGCCTGCGGACCGGACCCATGCCGTATCAGGACACCACCTTCGAGATCGAGCTTGACTTCGTGGATCATTTTGTCCTCATTACCACCAGTTATGGTCAAATGGTGGAATTCTCGCTACACGACGGACTCACCGTCGCGGAGTTCTACCAGCAAACCTTCGAGTGCCTCGACGAGCTGGGAATCCACATCGAGATCCACGCCAGGCCGTTTGATCTGGCAGTCGCCGAACCGTTCGAGACCGATACCATCCACGCATCCTACGATCCAGAGTTTGTTAACCGTTACTGGAGGATACTGACCCAGGTTGACGGCGTGCTCAAAGAGTTTGCTGGCCGCTTCTCCGGTAAAAGCAGCCCGGTGCATCTCTATTGGCACAGCTTCGATCTGGCGGTGACGCGCTTCTCCGGCCGGCGCGCTCCGGAGCGCCCGGACGCTGACCCGGTTACTCGGGAAGCATATTCCCATGAGGTCATCAGTTTCGGCTTCTGGCCGGGCGACGCCAAGGTCCGTGTCCCGGCGTTCTACTCCTACACCGCGCCCGAGCCAGCCGGTCTGGCCGATCAGCCCTTGCAGCCAGACGCAGCCCACTGGAACGTCACCAACGGCAGCTCGATGGCACTACTGATGTACAACGACCTGCGTCAAATGGAGTCACCGAAAGCCGCGCTGCTCAATTTTCTGGAGAGCGCCTACCAGGCCGGCGCGCGGCTGGCGGATTGGGATATTGAGGCGTTGCGCTCAAACACGCCATACTAACCACGCTGCCGGGCGGTGCGTCTTGTGGACAGCTTGCCCGGATATCATGGAAACTGTAGAATTATGAGGCTCGGGAGAGACGAGTGCTTTATGCACGCTTGCGTTTCTTTGATAAACGAGCGCCTGGTTCAGGTGAGCCGGTGTTTCGATTCTCGTGGAGGTTTGTTTCTTGGACGGTAGTTCTACCAAGGCAACATCCGAGCCGGCAGGGGAACCTGGCCGGTGGACTGGGTGGACTGGATAGCGCCGTTCCAGAGAGACTAACCCTGGACCGTATTGCTTCCTGACCTCCGGGACACCGGGGGTTTTTGTTCGGCGCCGGGTGACTGGTGTTTTGACATGCCGGCAGCGGCAACAACGAACAGAGCAGGAGGCGGACGTGGCCCGAAATTGGCTCCGGCATCATGTTGATGCCCACGACGGACAGGTCGTCATTCGCAAGGTCGTCGTTTCTCCGACGGTCACCAGCCCTTCAAGCATTGCCAAAATGAACGATACTGGCGACTCGATGACGCCAGAGCAGGCTCGCGCTATCGTCGAGCGTGCCAAGATGCTACGCGAAGCCCGTCAAAAGCAGCGCAAGGACGAGGCAACATCGCGCTAACAAGGGCATGAAACGTCAGGTTACATGAACCATCAAGAATAGAACCGCCGGCAGCAGTGATACGTTTCACGGGCCGGCGGTTCTACGTTTGCCCGCTCAGAGGTGCGTTCTTATTGCGCAACAGTGCAAATAGGGAGTCTAATGTGTCAAATCGGCACTGAAGAGGGCGCCTTAGGATTCTGTTTATCGGATCAAGCAGGATGATTTTATGATCAAGTCGCAACGGCTGAGATGGCAGATGCCGGGCATGTGTCTGTTTCGCAAGTTACGCCATGCGCCAGCGCCTGCAGGAGGAAACTCTATATGTCAACGGACGAAAATCTCTCGGAATACACGAACCCCGAGGAGTATGACGCCGAGAACACCTGGGCTGCCGATGATGACTTCTATCTGGAGCTCGTGCAGCAGATCGGTGGTCCGATCCTTGACGCCGGTTGTGGGACCGGCCGCCTGACACGCGCATTTGCCGCGGACGGCCTGGACGTCACCGGCCTCGATCTCTCGCCGCAGATGCTGGGGCACGCCCAGCACTTATCAGACGGTTTGAACGTCGAATGGCTGCTGGGCGATGTTCGCACCATGCAGTTGGGACGCAGATTCCGGCTGATCACCATGACCAGCCACGGATTCCAGCACATGATGACCGACGGGGATATTGGCGACTTCTTCGACCGCACCCGCGAGCACCTGCTGGACGACGGCTATCTCGCGTTTGAAACGCGCAACTTCGCCGCAAAGACCTTCGGCGGCTCCGAGGAACCAACACTCTGGCATAGCTTTCAGGATCAGCAGGGACACCTGGTCGATGTCCTGATTGGCTCGCACTACGATCCCGATAGCGGGATAGAACGCCTCACTGAGGAGCGGGTCGTCCAAGAGACTGGCGAGCACGAACGGTCAACGTTTGCCCTGCGCTACGTATCCGTCGAGAACTTGAACAGTATGCTGCGCGAGCATGGATTCTCGATCGTCCAACAGTACGGTGATTGGCACAAGGGACCGCTAGGCGATGACCAGCCAGAGGTCATCTCGATCTGCCAGCCGTCCCTTCATTGATTGAGACGACCCGCGATGGACGCGTGTTTTCCGATACCGCGGAGCAAGATGCTGAACTCGTCGAATCGACAATAAGGAAACGTGCTTCTGGATTGTCATCTCCCGGTTGCCTGCCGGTTACCGATTCGACGAGTTACGCATTTCATTACGCCATATGGACATAACGTCCCAATACCTATGCGTAGACCAGCTCAGTACTCAGACACGGCTCTAATGCCCGCGTACCTTGGCCCGCTTCATCTTCACCGCTACCGAATACGTCGCGGCGAACTCATCGGGAGTCATACCGATCCTCTTGAAGCCATCGCGATACTTCTCAATAAAATCGGGCACTTCGGTCGCGACCAGCGTGCCGACAATCTCTGCCGCGCCCTCCAGGCGAATGATGTCACCTCCCCGGCGGTCGGAATCGAGGTTGAAGGAGACGTGCGGGTTGTTCCTGATGTGGCGCAGCTTCGGGGCATCCGCTTTGCTAAAGATGAGCAGTGTCTCATCCGCTTGCCAGAGGAACCAGATCGGCACGGATTGCGGTTGTCCACCAAGAGTAACAGTCGTTAACCAGCCGATAATCTCATCGTTCAGGCGACGTTGCACCCGCTGACCGAACTCGGTGCTTGTGTCGATCATCCTTTGTCCTTCCATAAGGTAGCGATTCGGTCCGTCTGCGGCATTTTCCCGGGACTGTTAAGGTAAGGAGGTAATATCCGACGTCATCGTTCGGTCTCACCGCTCGCCGGGAGTCGAACTCTAGAACGCAACAAGGGGGATGTTTTGACCACTTCCAGTAATGCCGCTTGGCTCGACAAAGTCTATAACGCACGCAACCGGGAGGAGCTGGCGGAAGGTTATGATGCCTGGGCAGCGGACTACGATCGCGACCTGATGAGCTTTGGCTACAAGATCCCGGCCGTGACCAGCGGCTTCATCGGACGCTATATCGAACCGAACGCCGCGCCGTTGCTGGATGCAGGCGCAGGAACCGGCATTATGGGCGAAACACTGAACCTGCTGGGCTTCGACAAACTGGTGGCGATCGACCTGTCACAGGGCATGCTCGAGCAGGCCCGCAAGAAGAACATCTACGACGAGCTGCACCAGATGGCGCTCGGCGACCCGCTGGACTTTGCGGACGACACCTTTGCGGCTACGATTGCAACCGGCGTGTTCACGGCCGGCCACGCTCCAGCAGAGTCGTTTGACGAACTGCTGCGCATTACCCAGCCGGGCGGGCATCTCATTTTCACGGTTCGTGCCGATGTGTATCTGGAGCAAGGATTCAAACAGAAGCAGGATGCGCTGGAGCGCGACGGGGCCTGGCACTTGGTCGAGATGACCGCGCCATTCCAGTCGCTGCCACTCGGCGAGCCCGAGGTGCGCAACCAGACCTTTGTCTATGAAGTCGCCTGACGTGAAGCGAGGGGATACAGATCATGGCTGAGGTAGAGTCCGTTCGCTCAGGAGTAACCAGCGGCTTTATTGTGGATGTACCCGAGGTCCGCGCGCTGATTGAGGAAACAAAGCGGCTGACTTCGACTATCCAGAATGACGCCGAACGGGTTGAGGCGCTCAAACCGGCGTTCCAGACGCTGCTGCAAGCCAATGGCTGGTTGCCCAATGAGTACGCTCAGACTGGCGACACGACCGGTATGGGCGGCGGCATCGCGGCCTACGCGCTCTATCGAGACCCTGGCGCCGCGTTGTGCCTGTTCGCCTTCGTCATCCCATCCGGCAAAACGACACCGGTACACGACCATGGCTCCTGGGGTCTCGTTGGTCTGTATCGCGGCCGGCAACTGGAAACATACTATCGCCGCACCGACGACGGCTCCGTCGCCGGCCATGCCGTGCTGGAGCAGATGGAGCAACAGACGCTGGAACAGGGCGACTTTTACCCGCTCCTGCCCGGTGCGCGCGATATCCACAGCGTCGGCTCGGACGCGGACGGACCAACGATATCGATCCATGTACTGGCCAACGACACCGGCTGTGTCCAGCGCAGGCAGTACGATCTTGTAAACCAGACGGTGAAGCCGTTCCGCTCGGTCTGGAGCAACGTGCCCTGCTCCGACCCGGCTGCCAGTTAACCTGTGCCGGAAATAGCCTCGTCAATAGAGATCGATGCCAGTCCCGAAGCGATCTGGCGAGTGCTCATGGGAATCGAAGCCTGGCCGGAGTGGTCACCGCTATTTCAGAACGTCCGGCTGCACGATCCGTCGGCCGGTGTCGCCAGTGGCTTTCAGTTGCAGGGCCTGCTTGGTCGTATCCCATATAGTGGCGAGTTCATGGTGCCCGGCTACCGTCCGCTCGAGCGCTTCATCTTTGAATCCGTCACCATCTCCCCACCCTATGACGTGCTCTGGCACGACGTGACACTGAGCGGCCAGACCCTTACCTGGACGGTCGTCTACGAAATGGCCGGCGGCCCCGGCGGCTGGGTTTTTGATCAACTCATGGTTCGCCGCTCGGCTCAAGGGTTACTGGAGCGGGGGATGAGAGCCCTGGCGGAACAGGTGACATAAGATGCGCCAGCCAGGTCATACGGACGAGTCACTCTTCCAAAACGTGTACGCTCAGATACACGGGCC
>JACCZH010000543.1 GCA_013696045.1 Chloroflexia bacterium | reverse complement strand
GTGAGCATCTCGTAGAGGACGATGCCAGTCGAATAGAGGTCAGATGCTGGTGTTGCTTGCTCTCCACGGGCTTGTTCGGGTGACACATAATGCACCGTTCCCATGCCGGTGCCAGCCTCGGTGAGGTTGGCGTCCTGAAGTCCTTTAGCAATACCGAAATCAACGACTTTGGCGTTGCCTTCACGGTCCACCAGGATGTTCTGTGGTTTGATGTCGCGGTGAACGAGACTGCGTTGATGGGCATAGTCGAGAGCGGAAGCGACTTGAGCAATGATGAAGACCGCGCCATCGACCGAGAACGGACCTTGCTTGCGAATCAGCTCTTTGAGATTTGGTCCGCGAATGTGCTCCATGACGATGTAATGAAGCCCTTGTTCGTTACCAACATCGTAGACGCTCACGATATTTGGGTGCGACATACCCGCCGCCAACTGCCCCTCACGCTCGAAGCGCTTCAGAAACCCGGCGTCGCTGGCGTATTGTTCTCTCAGAATCTTGACGGCGACCTGCCGGTTGAGCAGGAGATCCTGGCCATGATAGACCACTGCCATGCCGCCTTCGCCGATTCTCTGGTCCAGGCGATATCGCCCGTTCAGGATAGTTCCCTGCACGCGTCTCCTCCAGACCGGCTATTCTAGGCAGGCTCGGAAGACAACGTCAACGCGCCGGCAATCCGCCGTGTAGGAGCCGGGCAAGATTTTTGGCGGCTAAATGGTCATGCTGGCGTGGAAGTGTCCGCGCGACGAATATTTCACCAGCGGCCAGGGGGACACGATTAGCGATGGCCCGGGCCGAACGGTAATCTCTAACCAATGTGTAGAGCGACGGTCCAGCCCCGGAGACACTTACCCAGTTCGCTCCCGCGGTCTGGAGGGCTTGGCGGGCAACACGAATCTCCGGATATGTCAGTAAATGATCCGTAAATGCATTTGGTGGGCACTCGTCGATCGTCCCGTGTGCCGATGCAGCCCGCGCGAGGCATCGGACTACGGCGCCGTCACTGTAGTCTCCGGCTTTGAGTGACGCATACAACGTTCGGGTCTTGTTCGGGATCACGAGCCGCGGGGTCACGATCACGCACCAGGTATCCAGGAACGGCAAGCGTTCAATGATGGCGCCCGTGCCGGTGGCGAGGCTCGTGCCGCCCTCCAGGAAGAATGGGACATCGGACCCGAGTAGCGTGGAGCGGCCGGCGAGGGATTCAGCGGAAGCATCTGGACATGCGAGTCTCAAAGCCAATGAGGCGTCCGAGGATCCTCCTCCGAGACCAGCCGCAACAGGGATTGCTTTGTGGAGCCGCAGGCAGCCAGTCCAGTCTGAATGGTCCGGCGCGGAAAGGAGCGCGGTGCGTGTGAGATCTTCATCCGATTCGATTCCGGCCGGAGACTCGTAGCGGAACTCACCCTGACTCGCAGACCATTCCAGGCGGTCGTAGAGCGAGACTGTTTGAAGTATCGAGACAATGTTATGGAAGCCGTCACTCCGTCTGCCGGTGATCTCCAACCCGATGTTTATCTTGGCTGGGGCAAGAGCGACAGCGTTGGGAGCCATCACGCGCTCGTTTGGGCGACGGCGGCGCGGAAGACTTGTATCCAGTCTGCTACCGTCAACCGCTCGGGACGCACCGTAGGGTCAATTCCGGCCACGGTGAGCACGTGATGAATTTCATCGCGAGAGTATCCGAGACCGTGAATAAGGTTGTTGATGATTTGCTTGCGAGGTTGCGAGAACCCGGCTCGGACGACACGAAAGAAGATCGTTTGGTCCGTTTGATCTAACAACGGGTTTCGGTGCGTGACAATTCGGATAACGCTGGACTGAACGGTTGGTGGTGGCACGAAGGCTCCAGTTCCAATGCGGAAGAGGAGTTTCGGGGTTCCATAGAACTGGACTGCCACTGCCAGCAAATTCATGTCCGGAGGCGCCGCGACAATCCGCTCGGCCACCTCACGTTGCAGCATCAGCGTGAGTGTTCTCGGCGGTGGGACTGATTCCTGAAGTCTCTGGATGATAGCGACGCCCACCGAGTAGGGAAGATTGGCGACGACGTGGTACTCGTCGGTCTCCATCAACTGAGGGATGTCTACCTCAAGAGCGTTTGCCTCAACGATTTCGACGTTTTCGAGGGCAGCATCACCGAGAGCTCCCGCGAGGCGGGTGTCTCGCTCGACCGCGACCATGCGACTGACCCGCGAGGCAAGCTCGCGGGTCATGATTCCGAGTCCGGGACCAATTTCGAGAACGACATCCCCCTTGGTCACGCCCGATTCGGTAACGATCCGGCGCACTATCTTGCGGTCATGAAGGAAATGCTGCCCTAGCGACTTGCTGGGGGTAATCCCCATCGCACGCAGGATCTCGCCAGGCGAAGGGGCCTTCTTAGACGATTCGGATGCCACGTCCAACCTGCACCTCACCGATTGGCCAGAGACCGTGATCGGCCTGCTCGAATGCAGCCTCAAGATTGGCGGCCTTCTTTGCCTCCACGGCAATGAGCAGCCCGCCAGAGGTCTCGGGATTGAACAGCAAATTGATCGTGACTTCATCTACCGTCGCGGCGATCGTTACGCCGCAGTTGGGCTCGTTTGAATAGAACTCCCGATTGCGACCTGCGCCTCCCGGAAGTCGGCCCTCGGATGCGTAGCGGTTTGCGCCGGGTAACCAGGGGATTGCGCTGGCATTGATCTCGAGGGCGACGCCGCTCTTCAGGGCCATCTCGGTAGCGTGGCCCAGTAAGCCAAACCCGGTTACGTCGGTGCAGGCATGCACCGACACAGCCTGCGCGACACGAGACGCCGTGCGGTTGAGTAAAAGCATGCTCTCGACTGCCGCATCCGCGTCTGACTGGTCGGCGGCTTCTTGTTTCATCGCGGTGGTGATGACGCCAGTGCCAAGCGGCTTTGTAAGATAGAGCTTGTCACCTGGACGCGCGCCAGCTTTGGTAAGGATGCGTTTCGGGTGGATGGCGCCGGTAACGACGAGCCCGTACTTTGGCTCGGCATCGGTGATGGTGTGGCCGCCTGCAATAACAATGCCCACTTCACGTGCCTTGTCAGCGCCTCCGGCAAAGATCCGCGAGAGAATGTCGAGTGGCAAGTTATCTGGAAACGCGGCGATGTTCAGTGCAAACAGCACTTCGCCGCCCATGGCGAACACGTCGCTCATGGAATTGGCCGCCGCTATCGCCCCATAGGTAAATGGATCATCGACCACTGGCGGGAAGAAATCGACGGTTTGAACGATCGCCATTTCTTCCGAGATCTTGTACACAGCGGCGTCATCGCTGGTCTGGAGACCGACGATAATGTTGGGATCATGCATTTCGCTGAGCGGACGCAGAACCTGCGCCAGGGCCCCAGGGGCCAGCTTGGATGCTCAGCCAGCGCAGGAAGCGAGAGTGGTCAACCGGATCTCGTCGCGAGTTTGCATGATAGGGTGTGCCTCTCGTCTGGAAATGAACGCAATCGATCGACTGTGCCTACATCACACTGGTTATCCTATCGGTGGGCAGTGGTCGCGTCAAACTTGCAGACTCGTCTATTCTAGAACGTCGAACGCGATGATGGTCTTCCATGATAACGAAGAAAGGCAACCTGATGATTTCTACGAACGAGCTGGTGGATCTCGCCCTGACGATGTCAGGCATGGAGAAGCTGCCGGCGGACAGCGCCGTCTACGTGGAGGGAAACGAACTGAGCAAGGTGTTGTTCGGGATCGACATCGGGGCAGCCGAGCTGCTGCTGGCGCGCGACCTCGGTTGCGACGGCGTGATTGCTCATCACCCGGCGGGCGGTTCGGCAACCCTGCGCTTCCCCGAGGTATTGACACGGCAACTGGAGTTCATGCTGGAGCACGGTGTTCCGGAAGACGAGGCTCGTGACGCTGTGCAACCGATGATCACTCGCGCGACAATGGGCTCGCACGCCCGCAATCACGATCATGTTCCGTCTGTTGCGCGGGCACTGGGCATGCCGTTCATGAACATGCATCTTCCGCTCGACGAGCTTGGACGGCAGATGATGGTGGAGGTGATTCACGATCACCTGTCGACTTTAGGTGGTGATCCCACGGTACAAGACGCCATAAACGCGCTGATGACGATGCCTGAGTTTGTGTCCGCGGTGACGCCGATCATGGTTCCGGTGGGAGGGGTCAGTGAACCCCTTGGCCAGTATGCGATTGTTCACGCTGCCGGAACGAATGGGGGCGCGCATGTCGCGCGGGCATATTTCAGGAATGGAATTGATACGGTGCTCTATATACACTGCGCTGGCGACGAGGTAATGCGGTTGCAGCAGGAATCCGGCGGAAATCTGATCGTATCCGGCCACATATCCAGTGATATGGTCGGGATCAATCCGTATGTGCGGGAGATAGAGGCTCGGGGAGTCGAGGTTATACGGATTAGCGGACTCTAAAAAGGGGGCCAAAACCCCTTGCGTTTGGCCGAGGACTGATTTATTATATTGGCGGATTAGCACTCTCCGCATGAGAGTGCTAAGATAGCGAAGGTTGGCAAGGCGACATTCCGCCGAGCATCGTAACCGTGGTTATACGGGAGGGTACGCACAGTGGCAAGCATGAACGGCAATCTGACCCCGCTTGGTGACCGAGTGGTCATCAAGCCGCAGGCGCGTGACGAGGTGACGAAGAGTGGCATCGTCCTGCCGGACACCGCCAAAGAGAAGCCGCAGCGCGGCGAAGTTATTGCAGTTGGCAAAGGCCGTCTAAACGATAGCGGCGACCGTCTGCCGATGGACGTTTCGAAGGGCGACAGCGTACTGTTCGCGAAGTACGCCGGCACTGAGTTCAAGCTCGAAGACGACGAGTACCTGATTTTGTCCGAAAAGGACATCCTCGCAATCGTCAACGACTAAACGGTCCTTGTAGAACGACATCACGACAGCGGAAACGCTAAGGGAGGGAATCACCAGTGGCGAAACAAATCCACTTTAACGAAGACGCGCGACGGTCGCTCAAGATCGGCGTCGACACGCTCGCAAACGCAGTCAAGACCACACTCGGCCCCAAGGGCAGGAACGTCGCGCTCGACAAGAAGTTCGGCGCACCGACAGTCACCCACGACGGTGTGACGGTGGCCAAGGAGATCGAGCTCGATGATCCATTTGAGAACATGGGGGCCCAGCTTCTGAAGGAAGCCGCCACCAAGACCAACGATGTTGCCGGTGACGGCACCACGACGGCCACGGTTCTTGCACAGGCCATTGTCCACGAAGGTCTCCGCAACGTGGCCGCTGGCGCAAACCCGATGCTCCTCAAGCAGGGCATTGAGTTGGCACGCGACAATGTTGTCCAGTACATCCGGGATCTCGCGAAGGAAGTCCAGGGCAAAGAGGACATCGCTCAGGTTGCCTCGATCTCGGCTGCTGACCCAGAAATTGGCGCACTGATCGCCGACGTCATGGATAAGGTCGGCAAGGACGGTGTTATCACCGTTGAAGAGTCCCGTGGACTGGCCTTTGAGGTTGAGTACACCGAGGGCATGCAGATCGACCGTGGTTACATCTCCCCATACTTCGTGACTGACACCACGCGCATGGAAGCCTCGCTCGACGATCCGTACATTCTCATCACCGACAAGAAGATCTCAAGCGTTCAGGACTTGCTGCCGGTGCTTGAGAAGGCGCTCCAGGTCACCAAAAACTTCGTCATTATCTCCGAGGACGTCGACGGCGAAGCGTTGGCAACCCTGGTCGTGAACAAGCTGCGCGGTACCGTAAGCTGCCTCGCCGTCAAGGCGCCGGGCTTCGGCGACCGCCGCAAGGAAATGCTCCGCGACATCGCAGTGCTGACTGGCGGTACCGTGATCTCGGAAGAAGTTGGTCGCAAGCTCGAGAGCGCGACGCTTGAGGACCTGGGCCGTGCCCGCCGTGTGGTCGCCACCAAGGACGACACCACTATCGTTGAGGGTGCAGGCCAGGAAGCC
>JACCZH010000495.1 GCA_013696045.1 Chloroflexia bacterium | reverse complement strand
CGATAGCCCAAAGAGAGATCCTTCGTTGCCTCAGGATGACCCGTTTACCGTCGCTCTCCGCCCTATCAATCCTTAAGTTTATGCGAATGGGAGGGGACAAGCCGCCTCCCCTACCGGGTCAACCACTTCTTGTTGAGCTTTGCCACCACTGTATACGCCGGGTCGAAGACGTTGGCGATCTCGTATTCGATGGTCTGGCCCAGAAGGATCGAGGCCGCGCGGGTATCCAGGCCGTAGTCGTGTGCCAGCCAGCGCACGAGCTCGGTCGTGGCGGATTGGAGCGCCTCATCGAGCGGGCGGGCGTTGCCAATGGCCATGATGTAGTTGTCGTTCTCGGTGCGCGGCCAGACGATGTTGGTGTTCTTAACGACCGAGACGGTGAACTGCACATCCATCGAGATCTCGACGCCGGTGCCAACGATTTCGCCGTCGCCCTGAACTGCATGGCCGTCTCCCAGGTGGAAGAGAGCACCCGGAACCGCCACCGGGAAATAGACGGTTACGCCCTCGATGTGACCTTTGTAGTCCATGTTGCCGCCATGCACCCAGGACGTTGCGGTGGAGATCGCCTGGCCTCCAGGAGGCGCAACGCCGAAACAACCTACCATCGGGAGCATTGGAATCTCTAATCGTCCGAGCGTCGTCTCCGGCTTGACCAATGTAACCGTGCCGGATTCGACATCGACCTCCCACCATCCACGTTGTCCATCCGGCAGGGAGCGCACGAACTCCGGCTCCAGAATCCGTTCGGCGATGACTGTGCTGGTGAAGCCGCGTCGCCGGTTGGGCATGATCTTATCCAGCCTCACCGCTAGCGCGTCACCGGGCTCAGCGCCCTCAACGTAGAATGGCCCAGTCTGAGGGTTGCTGCCCTGGTGAATATGCTCGTCCGAGGCATTGAACCCGCCGGCGTCGATCGTATGGGTGACGACGGTATCGCCGTCAGCGATCGTCAACACCGGCTCATGGCTGCCGATCGTGGAGAAGTAATGCGTCGGGGTGAAGCGGTGAATTGTCAAGAGCTGTTCCTTTCGCGTGTCAGTCGGTCTTCTGGGACAGTATAGGGCTAGATTGATAGGATGATGTGTCGCCCGGGAATTCTGGGCCTGCTGAGCCGTTATCAGGACGAGAAGCTGGTTCACATCCTGCACAGTCACGCCGAGATTCGGGAGTTTCTTGACGATGTCCGGCGGCGGAAGACTTTCCAAGTTGCGGCGGATCGGTGATACTAGGCGCTTGGAATGACCTGAACGTGGTTTCGCTTTCGTAGGGGCGACCGGCTCGGTCGCCCGGGCGAGGCAACGCCTCGCTCCTACGCACGGGAGCAGACCCCCAAATCCTGAAGAGCGGAGCATAACTGCCTGTGAAACTGTATGACACTCTCAGCGGAGAGAAGAAAGAATTCGCGCCCTGGGACGGTCGAACCGTCCGGATGTATGTCTGCGGCGTAACGCCTTACGATACGACCCACATCGGTCACGCGATGACCTATCTGACATTCGACGTGGTGAACCGGTACTGTCAGTACCTCGGCTGGCGGGTGAAATACGTCCAGAATGTGACCGATATTGACGACGATATTCTTAAGCGTTCGGCGCGCGACGGCGAGGATTGGGATTTGCTCGGGGACCGCCACACCCGGCAGTTGGTGCAGGACCTCTCGGCGCTTAATGTGCTCTGGCCACAGGTGTTTCCGCGCGCCAGCGAAGAGGTCGAGATGATTGTCGAGATGAACCAGACGCTCATCGAGAAAGGCAATGCCTACGAGAGCGGCGGCAACGTCTATTTCCGGGTGGAGAGCGACGAGGATTATGGCGTGCTGGGCAAGTACAGCCATGCCGAGATGGTCGAGCTGTCGCGCGAGCGGGGCGCTGACCCGGATGATCCGCTCAAAGAAGGGCCGCTCGACTTCATTCTCTGGCAGGCTACCCAACCGGGCGAGCCAAGCTGGGAGTCGCCCTGGGGCCCTGGCCGGCCGGGCTGGCACATTGAGTGTTCAGCGATGGCGATGCGCTACCTGGGCGAAACGATCGACATCCACGGTGGCGGCAGTGACCTGATTTACCCGCACCACGAGTGCGAGATCGCCCAATCACAGCACTTCACCGGAAAGACGCCGTTCACTCGCTTCTGGATGCACATCGGCATGGTGGAGTATCAGGGCGAAAAGATGAGCAAGTCGCTTGGCAACTTGGTGCTGGCGCGCAAGGTGCTGCGTCACCACACCGCCGACGCCATCCGGCTCTACCTGCACAGCAACCACTATCGTGGGGCCTGGAACTACAAGGATAATGGTCCGGCCGAGTACGAGGGTCTGGCGAGCTTGCTACGCGAGGCGATGTTCATCGAGTCAGGTAATAGCAACGCGCTTGATGCCAGCTCGTATGAGGATCGCTTCCGCGGAGCGCTGGATGACGACCTCAACACGCCCGAGGCGGTCAAAGTGCTGCACGAGCTTGCGTCAGACGTTGTCACCTGTGGCGCCAGGAAGCACGACATTACTGCGGCGCAAGAGCGTCTGCGGATGCTGGGCGGCATTCTCGGCGCCTCCGGTGTCGTCTACGGTCGAGGGTAGCGGCCGTGCTGCTGGCGATTGACATCGGCAATACCAACGTTGTCTTCGGCGCGCATGATGGCGACAGATGGATTCACACTGGCCGGGTTGAGACGGTGCGCACCCGCATGGCGGACGAATACGCCGTTATCTTCCGTGCCGTCCTGGCCGAGGCGGGGTTGGATCTGGCTGGCTTCGAGCGCACCATCATCGCCAGCGTCGTGCCTCAGCTTACGCGCGGCATGGTCGAGATGGTGTCGACCCGCGCCGGGCGCGAGCCGCTGCTGCTCGGCCCGCGCCTTGATCTCGGCATTCAGATTAAAACCGAGCACCCCAACCAGATCGGTAGTGACCTGGTGGCCAATGCAGTGGCCGGCTACCATCGTTTTGGCGAGAGCTGCATCGTCGTCAACACGGGCACCGCTACGACGCTGACGGCCGTTGCCGCGCCCGGCCACCTGCTTGGTGTTGCGATTTCCGCCGGCCTGATGGTGACCGCCGACGCTCTCGTCGGCCGTAGTGCCCAGCTCGCCCACGTGCCGCTTGCCGCGCCACCGTCTGTCATCGGACGCAACACTGAAGAGGCCATGCAATCGGGCCTCGTCCTGGGTCATGTCGCGATGATCGAGGGCCTGATCGCCCGCATGAAAGTTCAGCTCGGCGGCGCCAAGGTCATCGCGACAGGTGGCCTGACGGGCATCATTGAACCCTTGACTGATCAGTTCGACGCGGTCGATCCATGGCTGACGCTCGATGGGTTGCGGATCATTGCGGAGCGGAATTAGAGAGCAACTCCACCACCCGTCCCACCACCGCCTCCGCGATCCTCGCCTTACTCGCCAGATCAATTTCTTGCTGATCTCCGGAACGGTCCAGGAGCACAACGCGGTTGGTGTCGGTCTCGAAGCCGGCGTCGGTGGACATGATGTCGTTGGCGACGATGAGGTCGAGACCCTTGCGGTCGAGCTTGGAGCGGGCGTTGTCCAGCAGGTCGTGGCTCTCGGCGGCGAACCCGACCGTGACCCTCGGCCAGCCGCTGCCTTCGCGTTGTTCCTTGATCGCGAGGAGGATGTCGGCGGTGCGCGAGAGCTCAATCGTTGGCACGTCGTCGGAGGCAAGGGATTTCTTGATCTTCTGGGTGGCGATCTCGGCGGGCCGGAAGTCGGCAACGGCGGCCGCCATGATAAGGACATCGGCATTGGCGATGTGGGCTTGAACGGAATCGAGCATATCTCCTGCGCTTGCCACTGGAACCATCGTTGCGCCAATCGGGGCTGGCAACCCGACTGTGGTGGTGACGAGAACCACGTCCGAGCCGGCATCAACCGCAGCCTGGGCGACGGCGTAGCCCTGTTTGCCGCTGGAGCGGTTGGTGATGTAACGCACCGGGTCTATCGCCTCACGCGTGCCACCGGCGGTGACAACTACCTTACGCCCGGCGAGCGGCCCGTTGCGCGAGAGCGTCCAGCGGATCATGCCGAGCAGGGTAGCGGTCTCGGGCAAACGTCCCTTGCCAACCAGCCCGGAGGCGAAGCGTCCCTCCTCGGGTTCAATGAGAAAGACACCCTGCGCCTGGAGGTCGCGGAGATTGCGCTGGGTGGCTGGATGCCCGTACATGCCGCCATCCATGGCCGGGGCGATCAGGACCGGGCAGCGCGCGGCCAAAGCGGTGACGGTCAACAAATCGTCGGCTGCTCCGGCGGCCAGCTTGGCCAAGGTGTTGGCGGTTGCCGGGGCGATCACGAACAGGTCGGACCCTTCACCCAGCCCGACATGGGCAATGTGCGTTGGCAGCTCGCTGCTGCCTGATGTCCACATGTCGTCGTAGACCGGCCGGCCAGTGACCGATTGGAACGTTAACGGCGTGACGAACCGTTTCGCCGAGGCGGTCATGACGACATCCACCAGCGCGCCAGCCTGGGTGAGCTTGCTCGCCAGATCAACCGCTTTGTAGACGGCAATACTGCCCGTAACCCCCAGCACAATCCGCTTGTCGTTCAGCAGTGTGACAGATTCGCTCGCCATTGTGTCCCCACCTTTCTCACTGCTAACAATCTCAGGATTCTGACGGGAGCGCAAGACATTGATTATGATCCGTGACCGGAGTGGCGTTCGTAGATTATTGTCAGAGTGACGACATCTGGATGGTGGGACTATTGAGGGGAATTGGCGTGGAACGACGTGGTGCAAGAGTATTCGCGGTTGTTGGGCTGTTTGCGCTGCTGTTATCGGTGGCGCCGTTGAGCGCGCAACCGGCGGCGGCCCAGCAAGGGGAGATGTTTTTCCCGGAGACCGGCTTCTGGGTTGACGCGGAATTTGCGAATTTCTGGCGCGTTCAGGGCGGGATCATGGCATTCGGCTACCCTGTCTCGCGGGTGTTTTACCAGGACGGACTGCATCGTCAGTACTTCGAGCGCGCTATTTTCGAGCACCATGAAGATCTTCCAGCACCCTACAATGTGCTGGCCGTCCGCCTGGGGGCCAAGAAGACGACCGACCAGCGCATGAGCATGTCCGGCGCGTTCGCTCCGGTTCCCAACCCTGGCGACGGCACTCGCTGGTATGGAGAGTCAGAGCACACGCTTTCCGGAATTTTCCTGGACTACTGGGAAGCTAACGGCGGTTTGCAGACGTTTGGCTTTCCGATTTCCGAGCCTCTGACCGAGCCAGGGACGTACGACGATGTTCCCCGCACCGTTCAGTATTTCGAGCGCGCTCGGATGGAGCACCATCTTGAGCATGCCGGAACGCAGTATGAGATTCTGCTCGGACATCTTGGTCTTGAGGAGTTGGGGCAACGCACCGTTCCAGACGTGGCACTCGTCCCGCAGACGGATTCAGACGCTGATCGCGCCAGTGCGCCAATTGGCCCGCAGCCGCTCTTCGACCGCGAGCCGCTAACCTGTGGCTTCAACTACGCCTTCTGGGGTGACCAGCCAAACGACGTCACCAACCGGCGCTACCTTGAGATGCTGGCCGAGACCGGCTGCAAGTGGATCCGGGTGCAGTTCACGTGGATGGACCTTCAGCCGGAGCAGAACGCGCCGCTTGACGCCCGCATTGGGGCCTACCAGCGCATCGTCGACCTGGCAAACGAGCTGGGCATTGAGGTGCTCGTCAACATCAGTCACGCCCCAGAATGGGCCAAGCCAGCCGACCCAACGATTCCGGCCGACCCGCAGGCCTTTGGTGAGTTCATGAGCTGGATGGCGACGCGCTTTGCCGGCAAGGTCGCCGCCTGGCAGATCTGGAACGAGCCGAACCTGATCGACGAGAACAATGCCCGGATTCAGCCCGAGGGCTATCTGGCAATGGCTCGCGCAGCCTACCCGGCCATCAAGAACGCCGACCCAGAGGCACTGGTCGTGTCTCCCGGTCTGGGTCCGAACAGCCTGATGTTCGATGACCTTGCTCTGGACGACGCCTGGTATCTGGAATATCTGTTCGGCCTCAACGACGGCGAGATCCTTCATTACTTTGATGTCTTCGCGGTGCATGCCTATGGCGCCGGGAACTCACCTGACAACTACTGGCCAAGCAACCCGGACGACAATCCTGGCTGGACCACAGCGCCCGAGTTTTACTTCCGGCATATCGAGGAGCTGCGTCGCATTCTTGAGTATTCCGGTGTGGGCCACAAGCCGGTCTGGGTCACGGAAACCGGCTGGACAACGCCGAACAGCAGCGACGTGCACGGCTATGGTGAATGGATCACCGAGGAGCTACAGGCTCAGTACATCGGCCGCTCGCTGGAGATTATGCAGACCGAGTGGGACTGGATCGACCAGGTCTTCATCTGGCACTTCAACGCTGCCGAATACGGTGGCGCTGAGAGCTCGATTGCCGGCTTCTCGGTGACAAACCCCGACGGCAGCCCGCGTCCGGCCCTGGTAGCGATCAACGATTGGGTGGACCGGTACCCGCAAGCGGAGTAAGAACGGCCCTCACCCCTAACCCCTCGCCCCCGCAGGGGGCGAGGGGAGGTATAGGTTCGAGCATTGTTGTTTCGTCGATGCCCCCTCTACCGCGCACGGGGGAGGGGTTGGGGGTGAAGGCCCTACTCCGACACCGGCTCATAGATGAGAATCTGGCGCGTGTTGCCGTCGGAGACGTATACGATTCCGGTGTTGCTGATGGCGATGTTCACGAAGGTGATTGCGTCTGTTTCTCCGGTATCCAGTGCCCATTCAGATTTCAGTTCGCCCTCCGGTGAATACCAGCGCGCGGTGCGTGTGAACGGGTCGATGGTGAACAGATCACCGCTGGGCGCGATGGCCAGGCTGCTGGCAAACGTGTCGAGGCTGCCATCACCGGCACGGCTAAACTCGACAACTCGCTCGATGGTGTTTCCAGCCAGGTCGAGAGTCCAGATGCCTGGCATTGAGCCTTCCGTATAGACGACATAGACAATCTCATCTCGAATAGCCATCGCAGTGGAGCCGTGCTTTTCCTCGCCTGTCCCGGTAGCACTGTTGTCCCACCGCCCTGAGAATTGCCCATCTCCATCGTATTTGAGAATCGGGCCAAATTGGTCAAGAAGATACAGGTCGCCGTGAACGTCCGCATAGAGTCCCTTCGCTCTACCCCAGGTATCGTCACCTAAGAGCGAGCCTGTCCACTCGTGGATCTTCTCACCGGACCAGGTCAACTTGACAACTGAAGGTTCGTAACCGTCCAGGATATACAGATACTCCTCGGTGAGCGCGACATCGCCCGGATACCCATCGAGGCGCATCGCTGCTTCGGCTTCCCATTCCCAGGTGTCGAGCAGCGTGCCGTCGGGCGCGAATTTGGTCACTTGCTGCATGTTGGAGTCAACGGTATAGATTGAGCCTTCGCCATCAACCTCGACGCCGCCGGGCGTGGAAAAACGATCCGGGCGGATGTCCTTGATCTCAAGCACCATGCCGGCTTCTCCAACTGCATGCCCGATGATCCGGTGGTGCATCGTATCGGCGATGTAGATGACACCATCGCTGTCAACGCCGACGCCCTGGGCTGGATAACCAAGCCCACCGATGATTGGCTCGTCGAACTCCCAGCCCGCGACGCCGTCGACGCTCTGGTAATCACTCGCGGTGAACTTAGCGACTGTCCGTGACGAGTTTGCATACAGGAATCCATCATTGCCCAGGGTAACGCCGTAGAACGACTCCGGGATGCCTAGATCGGCAGCCAGAATACGGTGAATCTGGGTCCCGGATGTGTCGAGGACGCGAATCTCATTGCCCGCGTAGCTGGTGTAGAAGATTCGCCCGTCGTCACTAACCGCGACGTCTAGCGGTCGCTCGCCGCCGCTCTGGGGGTCATCCGCGACCTGAAGATCGGTAATGTGTGCGCCGTCACCGTCATAGACGGCGATCGTGCCTGCGTTGGAATTGGCAATGTAGACGTGCCCGTGCTGATTCACATCGATACCGGAGAAGAGCAAGGAAGGATCTTCGGGGTCTCCGACACGCCATGAGCTGAGGACGTTTCCCTCGGTGTCAAGCCGGTACACCGCCGCCTGGCGCTGATCGAGGACATACAGCGTGTCATCCTCAATTGCCAGCGACCACGGGCGGACAAACGGGCCAACTTCCGCATCGGCGGCGGTCCATGAAGCGAGATGCGTTCCAGAGCTGTCGAACGTATGCACGCTGCCGGTGGCGATGTCGGCGGCGTAGATGTTGCCCTGGGAATCGACGGCGACATCCACCGGTTCGTTGGGAATCATCGAGCCGCCAATCGTGCCGGCGAATTCGTAGCCGGTGGTGTCTGGACCGAGGACGGCTGTCCCGGGCTGTCCGTCGCCGTCGATGACGTCCGGAAGAACAGCGATGAGGAGTCCTCCCACGATAAAGATCGCTAGCGCGGCCGCAGCCAGGGTGAAGATCTGGCGCAGCTTGCCTGGCGCATGCTGATCGATGTGGGTAATGAGGTGCGGTGCGTTGACCGGTTCCGGTCCATCCTCATCCCAGCCATCGAGCGGCGCGGGCTGGAGCGTGTCACCGACCAGTGTGGGGCGGACGGCGTTCTCGATTCGCTCCCGGGCTGTGGAGACGCTGTCGGCCATCTCCGGGTAGGCGATCCTGTCGCGATGAGCAGCCAGTAGCGCTTCAAGCTTGCGGTCGATGTTGTCCGGAGAGTGGTGGTCAGCCATGCGATGTTCCCTTCAGGCCGTCGGGGGCGGGATGCGATTGCAGATCGGTTGAGGTTTCGAGTCCCTCGCGTAAGCGAGCCAGCGCCCGGAAAAGACGCGAGCGGATGGCGCCGGGCGGCTTGCCAAAGGTCTCGGCCATCTCAGACGGCGTGAGATCGAGAAAGTAGCGATAGGAGATCACCAGCCGGTCGATCTCCGGCAGCTTGTTGAGCTCGCGGATCAGGGTGTCACTGCGTTCGGAGGCGAGAAAGCGGGATTCAGGTGAAGGCATTGTCTGGACCGTCATGTTTTCCTGCGCGCGTAGGGCCAAACGTGCGTGGCGGACCACCGAGCGCCGCCTGCTATGCGCTTCGTTGGTGACGATTCTGAGCAGCCAGGGTTTGAACGGCCGGCCGTCCTCGAAGGACTCCAGCGCGTAGAACGCCTTGACGAATGCTTCCTGGACGGCGTCCTCCGCCTCGGCCGCGTCGCCGGTCACGAGATAGGCCGCGCGGTGCGCGACATTCTGGTGGCGGCGCATCAACGTTTCATAGGCGTCGATGTCGCCCTGTTTGGCCTGGACCGCCAGGTCAACGTCCTCCATGGCCGGTCTCTTCCCCTTCCGGATTGTCTGACGCTCTGTATTGGATACGCTGTGAGAAGACGAAGCGTTGCGTTGAGAGGGTCCTTTATCGGGACTTTGATCAGGCGAACGGCGTTTCATCTGCGTACGGGCTAGGCCATGCCTCACCCTCGGGTCGTAAGGCCCGACGCTTGAACCACCTGTCTCTCGGATCATAAGCTGCGGCGCTGACGCGCCGAGGGCGAGCCCGTACGATGAGCAACATGGTTCTCGTGACGCACAAAAAATCAGCCCGGTCATGGTAGCACCATGGCCGGGCTGGTTAAAAGGCGAGCTGACGGGACGCTATTCGATGACGACGGTGAATTCCGTGACCTCGGAGCGCACGCCGCTTATCGGGTCGATTGCCCAGGCCTTGCCGTAGTAGGTTCCACGGTCACTCCAGGTGTGAGGGGCGTTGATACCAACGTTGGCGCCAATAACAGGGCTAACGAAGACTGAACCATCGTTGTAGTCAACAACGAAATACACTTTTCCGGATAGCGATCCCTCGATGTACAGGCT
>JACCZH010000490.1 GCA_013696045.1 Chloroflexia bacterium | reverse complement strand
GGAAAACGCGATGTTCGGAGCGTCGCAACCCTTCTGGGTCAGCTCCTGAATGATCTCAGCGGTGTGACGGTGGCCGGTCGCCTTGAACGAGCGGATCACGCCGCTGCGCTCCGGGTGGTGGGTGGCTGGGCCAGCCTCTCCTCCGCCGCCCGAGGATCCTGTCTTGGCCTCAACGACAACCGGCATGGCCGGGTCAACCAACCCACTCATCATCATCGGATAGAGCGCAAGAATACTGGCCGTCGACATACACCCAGGACTGGCGATGTAGTTAGCGTGAGCAATCTCTTCACGATGCAGCTCCGGCAGACCGTATACGGCTTTCCCAAGCATGTCGAGATCTGGATGCTTCCAGCCATACCACTGCTGGTATTCATCGTTGCTGCTCAGGCGGAAGTCGGCGCTCAGGTCGATGACGACCGTTGCCAGGTCCGTATAGGTAGCTGCCTGGCTGGCTGCGCTGCCGTGTGGCACGCACAGGAAGAGCACATCGCACGGCTGGAGGTCGTCCGGATGGATGAATTTCAGGGTTGTTCGCTTCCGCAAATTGGGATGCGCCGCGGTGACGAACTTCTTCGCCATCCCACGCGACGTGACCTGCGTCACTTCAACTTCGGGATGACCCAGGAGAATCCGCAGCAGCTCACCGCCGGCATAGCCGGAGCCTCCAACGATTCCGGCTTGGGTTGTGCCCATCAATGGGATCCTTTCAGGATGGCAAACGTGCTGGCGGCGTGCTCGACGATAACATCAGCTATCGGCACCGGTGTGGTGCTGCGCAGTCCCTTGAATTCAGCGCCGCTGTTGACCTCGATGATCTTCAGTCCGTCGGCGGTCTCCACCAGGTCAACTCCGGCGATCTCTGCTCCAACCGCTCCAGCGGCGGCGCGCGACATGCCTTCGATCTCGGACGTCACCGGGCACACCGTCGAAACCGCGCCGCGCGCGACGTTGGTAATCCAGTGCTCTGCATTCCGGTAGGACGCGGCGATCACTTCGCCGCCAACGACGAAAGCACGGATGTCGCGCCCGGGCTTGGTGATGTATTCCTGCAGGTAGAAGACGCCATGGTGATGGGTGCCTAGCTGCTGCTTCTGCTCCAGCAGCGTGCGTAGCGACTCCGGGGAGTTGGCCTTGGCCAGCAAACGGCCCCATGATCCACTCACTGGCTTGACGATCAACGGGTAGCCAAACTTCTCACCAATCTGCAGCGCGCTTTCAATAGAGAACGCAACAGCCGTTCTCAACGTCGGAACACCAGCTGCCGCCAACGCGGCGCTCATCATCACCTTATCGTCACAGATATCCACAGCTTGCGAGGAGTTAAGCGTCGGGATGCCCCAGCTATCGAAAATGCGCAGGATGCAGGCCCCGCGAGTGTGCGCCACGCAGCGGTCGAGCACCAGATCAACCGGCGGTGGCTCCGGCGAGGTCAGATCCAGCATCAGCGAGCGGTCTTGCAGAACATGCGTCTCAAAGCCACGTTCGGCCGCTGCCGCCAGGATCAGTTTCTCTTCTTCTCTTAGATGCGACACCAGCACGCCAAGCCGCATAGGGGAGCGCGTGCCGTGTCGCTGGATGGTGTTCGGGATGGCTGTCACGGTCATGCTGTCTCTCCATGTTCAGTTGCAAGCGTGGCGGCGATGCGCTCGATAGCCATTGTCAGGACCTCGACCGCCTTCTCGACTTCCGCTAGCTCTATCTGTTCATCCGGCGTGTGGTCAAAGCGGGCGTCTCCCGGACCGTAGGCGACAATCGGGCAGCCCCAGACCGGTCCGACAACGTTCATGTCCGACGTGCCGGTCTTGACCTTTATGCGCGGCTTTGCACCGCAAGCCCGGATGGCCGACAGGAATGGCGCAACCAGCGGCGAGGTTCGTTCCGATCGATACGCCTCTGCGTTGAACGTCCAGTCCAGACTCACGCCATTAGCCAGCTGCTCGGTTTGTTCCCGAACCCAGGCGCTGCCTGTTCCTGAAGGAAGCCGGAAGGTGGCCGAGAGCTCTGCCCGTTCATGCAGACCGTCACCGGTCGCGTTGAACGAGCGTAGCGTCGCGTCGAGCGTATTGAAGCCGGGCTCGCGGTCGCCGTTGTGCTCGGTCAGCCAACCAACCAGGCGAGCCCAGAAGGCAAACATGTGCTCCGGCGCGGTGGTTTCCGGTCCGGCTGAGTGGCTAAGCGGACGCTCAACTGAGGCGGTCAGCGAGATTGAGCCCTTGTAGCCAAGCACAACTCCGTCCCAACCGCTCGGTTCGCCGATGATGACCGCATCAGGGCGGGAGTAATGGTCGCGCAGCCAGCTCGCCCCCGGTGACCCCCAGGTTTCTTCGCCGACCGCGCCGACAACCGTTAGCTGGACGCCAGGCGGCAATCGTGCCTTTGCCCCAGCCGCCACGAAGGTTGCAAGTGGGCCTTTGGCGTCAACCGCGCCACGGCCGTGGAGAATGCCATCTTCAACCCGCACCGGGATATCACCCGGCACAGTATCGATATGCCCGAGCAGCAGAATCTCGCACTCGCCGGTTCCGATCGTTCCAACAGCGTTGCCGGCCGGGTCGATCAACGCCCGGTAGCCCATCTTTGCCATTCGGTCGCATAGCCAGGCAACGGCGTTACATTCATCGCCGGACAGGCTTGGAATGGAGACGAGACCGGTCAGGAGATCCGCGATGTCGCATGGGTGAGGCGACGCCTCGCCGCTACGAAACGTGAGCGACACGGGCCACCTCCAATCCGACAGTAAGAATGTGCTGGACGATTGCCCCGGCAACATCATGGCCGGCGCCATGAAAAGTCCGGAAAGCCGTCAGTGGACGAACCTTGAGAACGGTCGGCGGGGTCCCCACAACACAGTCGGCGTGATAGAGTCCGACCCCCAACTTTGAACGCAGGTCATCCGCCAGACGAAGATCGTCCGTGGTCACAGCGTCAGGCTGCCAGGCCGTACCGTCCGCGATCGGCCAATCACCCGCTGCATGAGCAGCAAACGTTGTGTCTCCGACCACAACAATGCGCCGCAACGTTGCCACGGTAACTGCCCGGCGGACAATCAGAGCCCGTTCCTTGCCAAGTACGGCCCGGTGCTCGATCACCGCCTCGGCCACCTCGCGATCCTGGACCGTGATGCTCGGCTGGCCGGCATCGAGCGCCGACAGAACGGCCGGGTAGCCAACGGCATCCGCTGCTTCCAGCACCAGCGCCTCGCTGAACCCAACCGTCGCCGGCAACGTTTCAAAGCCGTTGACACTTAACCAGTGCAGCAGCCGGGCGCGATCTTCCAGCAGAGCGGCGAGCGACGGGTCATTGATGACTGTCGCGCCGCCATCGTCCAGCAGCAATGCGAGCGTAGTCCCCTCGCGGCTGGCCGGCAGACGGGAAACGACGGATTGGCCAGCCAGTGCCTGCCGTCCGATTGTCAGGCTCATCTCAGCAGGCGTCACAATGCGAGCTGAGTGGCCAGCGGACGAGAAGGCCGCCATAAGCAGCCGTTCCTCGACCCGCAGCCTCTCCGCCAGCAGCAGGATGTCGTGCCCGGTGTGTGGACCGTTGAGCGTTGTCATGATAGGCGGTCTATTCGCCCCAATCTTCTTCCTCGGCGGGGGCCAGGCCCAGCTCGACCGGGCTGAGGCTGAGCACTTCAAGCTCAACGCCACACTCCGGGCACTGGACGATCTCGCCTACGACGGCGCCCTCAAGCTCAAGGTCGGCGCCGCACTCAATACAAGCGGTAGTCAGAGTTGTTGCTGCGGTCATTGATGTTCCTTCTTTCTTATATCTTCTATTGCCCGCTGTCCGGGCCGGGCGCAATAATGAGACTCATCTTCATACTCTGGTAGCGGCGCAATGTATTGCGCCCTCTTCGCCGCCCGAAGCGCTGTGGGTGGTGAGTCTGGCGCAATACATTGCGCCGCTACGATGCCTGCCTTCGCACGGGCGGACGGCGGGGAGTCCCCTCCTCGCCGCCTGGTGATGCTCGACATGGTTGGCGCGTTGGCCACCTATCTGTCAGAGGCATCTCCCGCCGGCTGAGGGAGGCTCCCGTTTGTAGGGCCGGGGCTGGGCAGAGGGAGACCGGCGGCGGAGCCGGTCAACAGTCCAGTCTTTATCGCGTCCAGCTCAGCGGCACGTTTCGCCAGAACCTCTTTTCTGTGCGCGATCTTGTCCGAGGAAACACCCAGACGCAGATCGCCGCTGGTGCCCTGATGGGTATGCTTGACGAGGTGTGCCTCCGGATCAATATTCTCAAGCGTGTCGAGCGATAGCGCCACCTGCTTGTAGGCGTCGCGGAACGGAACGCCCTGGAGCACGAGATCGTAGGCAGCGTCAGTCGCAAAGAGCTCCGGTGAGCAAGCCTCTGCCATCTTGTTTTCGTTCGGAACGAGCCGGCTGACAGTCAAAGCTACCACCGCCGCCGAGTTCTCGATCAGATCCAGCGCCTCCATGAACGGCCGCTTGGTCTCCTGGAAATCCATGTTGTAGCCGGCCGGCAGACCGATCAGCACGCCCAGCATCTGCTGCTGGTAACTCAGCATGACCTGCCCCTTGGCGCGCAAAAGCTCAACAGCGCCGAGGTTGCGTTTCTGCGGCATGATGCTGGAGCCGGTCAGCAGCGAGTCGTCGATGCTGAAGAAGTTGTACTCCGAGGTCGTGAAGAGCATGATGTCCTGCGCCAGCTTCGAGAAGCCCAGAGCCACCTGGGTCAACGCCTGGACAATAGCGACCTCGAACTTCCCGCGCGCGTTCTGGGCGTAGAGAACGTTGTTCTGCACTTTGCCAAAGCCCAGCAGATCCGAGACGTATTGTCGGTCGAGCGGCAGGGCCACTCCGTAACTGGCGGCCGACCCGAGCGGGTTCTGGTCGTTCAGCTTCACCGCGGCGTCCAGCAGATCTAGATCGTCAAGCAGCGCTTCGAGATAGGCTCCCGCCCAGACTCCAACCGATGAGAGCATGGCTCGCTGCATGTGGGTGTAGCCCGGCATCGGCAGCATCCGATACTCCGTCGCCATCTGGAGCAACGCGTCGCAGGCTTCCAGCACCGCGCCATAGACCGGAAGGACCGCCTCGCGGGTGTAGAGCCGCAGATCAACCAGCACCTGATCGTTGCGCGAGCGTCCAGTATGGATCCTCTTGCCAGCCTCGCCAAGCTGCTGGGTAAGCCAGTTCTCGATCTTGGTGTGCACGTCCTCGTCGCCCGGCTCGATGCTGAACTCGCCGTCTTCAGCCAGGTCAGCGATCTGTGCCAACCCGCCATGCAGTTTCCAGAAGACATCCCCGTCCAGCAGCCCCACCTTGGCCAGACCAGCGGCATGGGCGATCGAGCCCAGGACATCCGGCAGAATCAGCCGGTTGTCGTAGACGGTGTCGTCACCGATCTCGAACTTCTCGATTCGTGGATCGAGCTCATAGCCCTTATCCCAGAGCTTTGTTGGGGCACTTACTGTCATGCTGGCGCTCCATTGGCCGCTACCTCGGCGTCGCGTAGCGCGATCACCTGGAACGGCAAGCCGCGAATATAAGCGGCCGGTCCGGCAAGCTGCTGGTTGAACCCGGTCGCGGCGATCGATCGAATCTCCGGTTTGAAGAGCATCGCGGTTGATTCGCGCTTGACAATCTCAATCGAGCCTTTGTAGAGCTTGACTGTCCAGGTACCCTGCACGACAGGTTGGGTGCTGGCGACAAAGGCGTCCAGATTGGCCTTGAGCGGCTGGAACCACTCACCGTGGTAGACCAGCGACGCCCAGGTCGCGTCGACGTTCTTTTTGAAGACCAGTTGTTGCTTGGTAAGTGTGGCCGCCTCCATGTCTTTGTGGACGGCGAGGATGACCTTGGCGGCCGGCGCTTCGTAAATCTCACGCGATTTGAGATCCATGATGCCGTCCTCGAAGATATCAATCTTGCCGATGCCGTTTGCTCCACCGAGCTCGTTGAGCGCTGGAATCAGCTCTCCGAGCGCCATCGGCTGACCGTTGAGCGCGACCGGGATGCCGTTCTGGAACGTGATCGAGACAGTTGTAGCGACATCCGGCGCTTTCTCCGGCGGGGCTAGCCACATCCAGATGTTGTCTGGCAGCTCAGTGTCGAGCCCAATGCCGCCGCTGGCAATCGAGCGGCACCACATCGTCTTGTCGTCGCCGCCGCTAATGATCTCAGTCACCGGCACGCCATAGTGTTCGCAGAGCGCCAGCTCCTCGGTGCGAGTGAGGTCGAAATCGCGTACGGGCACCAGAATCTTGAGCTCCGGCGCGAAGACCGAGAAGACGTTGTGCATCCGGTACTGATCGTTACCCTTGCCAGACGAGCCCTCCATCAGAGCGTCGCAGCCAAGCTCAACCGCTGCCTGGGCAACCTTGGCGGCGATCAGCTGGCGGGTCATCGAGGTTGAGACCGGGTAGCCAAGGTAATCCGAGTTGGCCTGAATCGCCTTGGTGAGCCACTCATCGGCGAACTCGGCTTTGGCGTCGATCAGGATCGGCTCAAGGTCGAGCTGCTTGGCTTTGGCAAAGGCCTGGTCGATCTCGTCCTGTCCCTGGCCGACA
>JACCZH010000464.1 GCA_013696045.1 Chloroflexia bacterium | reverse complement strand
GCTGCCCAACCTCATTGACACTCTCACCACGGGCAGGATACTCTTCGATTAACTACTCAATGATTGAATAGAGAGTACAAAATATGATTCCGGTTGCATTGAGTCGGGCGCTGCTGGTGATCTTCGTTACACTGCTGAGCTTGACTGCCTGCGGCAATAACGATGACGCCGCTGATGGAGGGGGCGAGATAACCGTCTTCGCGGCGGCGTCGCTCACCGACGCCTTCAACGACCTGAAGGCCGATTTCGAGACAGAACACCCGGGCGTTACCATTACCTATAACTTCGGCGGTTCTCAGCAGCTGGCCACGCAGCTGGTCGAAGGCGCGCGCGCCGATGTTTTTGCCTCAGCCAACTACACGCAGATGGAGGTGGCACAAGATGGAGATGTAGTCGAGGGTGAGCCGCGGCTCTTCTCCCGCAACCGCCTGGCTATCATCGTGCCCAACGATAATCCGGCCGACATCAGCGAGCCGCCCGACCTCGCCCAACCTGGAACCAAGCTTGTTGTAGCGGCCGAAGCTGTGCCTGTTGGCGGCTACACGCTTGAGGTGCTCGACAAGATGAGCGCCGATCCAGAGTTCGGTGAAGATTTCCGCGCCAACGTTGAGGCGAACTTCGTCTCGCTTGAGGATAACGTGCGCCAGGTGGTCTCCAAGGTTGCCCTTGGCGAGGCCGACGCCGGCGTCGTCTACGTGACCGACGTGACGGCCGACGTTGCGCCGCAAGTTGAGCTCGTCGAGATTCCTGAGGAGTTCAACGTCATCGCGGAGTATCCTATTGCCATGGTGCAGGATGGAGACGCCGAGCTCGCCAACACATTTATCGACTATGTGCTGTCAGATGCAGGCCAGGCGATTTTGCAAGAGTACGGGTTCACCGAGCTGCCGTCATAGACGGTTGCCGGTCACAGTGTGATCTGGGCTTTTACGTGCGTATGGGTTAGGTGCTGCCTGCTGTTGGGCGCCACCTTTGGCGCAATGAATGAGATTCGCGTATTGACTGACCCCGATCTCGTTGTCACGCCGTCTTCCTCCCATGGCCGCAGGCAGCCAGGGATAGGCATGCGGCTTGCCTCACCGCGTGTCTTCCTCTGGCTGGCGAGTGCGATCTTGCTTGCCTTCTTGCTTGTGCCCCTGGCGGCGATCTTTATCCGGGCGATTCCTTCGGGGGCGTTTAATGACTCGCTGGGTGACCCGGTCGTCCGCGAGGCGCTACAACTGTCGCTTGTCACCACCGCGTTGACGCTGCTGGTCGCGATCGTGCTTGGCACACCAGTGGCGTATCTGCTGGCGCGTTACCGGTTTCGTGGCCGGGACACGCTTGATACGCTGATCGAGCTGCCGATGGTGCTGCCCCCGGCGGTGGCCGGCGTGGCGTTGCTCATGGCGTTCGGGCGGCGCGGAATTCTGGGGCCAACGTTGTCCACGGTGTTCGGACTCGAAATCCCCTTCACCACCCTGGCCGTCGTCATGGCCCAGACGTTTGTGGCGGCGCCGTTCTTCATTAAGGCTGCCAAGGCGGGCTTTGAGAGCGTTGACCCAGATCTGGAGCATGTCGCCGCCACACTCGGTATCTCGCGCATCCAGACCTTCTGGTCGGTAACCGTGCCGCTGTCGCTCCCGGCACTGATGGGCGGCGCGGTCATGGCCTGGGCGCGGGCTCTCGGCGAGTTTGGCGCGACCATTATGTTTGCCGGCAACTTCATGGGCCGCACCCAAACCATGCCGCTGGCGATCTACCAGACGATGGAGTCGGGCAGGCTGAACGCCGCGCTCGTCCTCTCGAGCATCCTGATCGTCGTCTCCTTCAGCGTGCTCATCATCTTCAAGGGACTGGCGCGCTTTGCAGCCGGCGATATCGGCCGGCCCAATGCTTGACGTCGACATCACGAAACGGCTTGCGACGCTGGATCTGGCGGTGGTGTTCAGCCTTGACGCGGAAGTGCTGGCTCTCTTCGGTCCGTCAGGCAGCGGCAAGAGCATGACCCTGAAAATGATCGCCGGTATCGAGACGCCCGATCGCGGCCATATCCGCTCCGCGGAGCATACGTTCTTTGATTCGGGGGCCGGCGTTAACCTCGCGCCGCAGCGCAGGCGGGTTGGCTATGTGCCACAGCATTATGCCCTCTTCCCGCACCTGACGGCGCTAGAGAACGTCACGTTCCCGCTGCGCAAAGGGTTGCGCTGGCCGGCCGGCCGCGCTCGGGATCGCGCGCACGAGCTGCTGGAGATGTTCGGACTGGCCGACCGCGCCCATGCCCGGCCTCGCCAGCTCTCCGGCGGGCAGCAGCAGCGTGTCTCACTGGGGCGGGCTCTGGCCGGCGAGCCGGATATCCTGCTGCTTGACGAGCCGTTCGCGGCGCTCGACGCGCCCATCCGGGCCGAGCTGCGCCAGGAGTTTCGCGCTATCCAGCAGCGTCTCCAGATTCCGGTGCTCTTTGTTACCCACGATCTTGAAGAAGCGGCGTCGCTGGCGGGGCGGATGGCAGTCGTGATCGACGGCGCGGTCCGGCAGCTTGACCTCACCCGGACGATCCTCGACAGGCCGGTTGACCGTCAAGTCGCCCAGTTCGTTGGCGCGCGCAACATCGTGCCGGGCGCGGTGCGGCGTCATTCCACCGGTATATGCGCCGACACACCGATCGGCGCGATTGGCATCGCCGCAACATCCCTGAAAGATGGAGCGCGAGCCGACATCATCATCCGACCGGACGCCATCCGCATCATCCGCCCTGGCCGACCGCTCGACCAGCTGCGTGACGCGACCATGGTCTCCGGCACAATCTCCGACCTCATCGACCACGGCACACGCATCGCCGTCTTCGCCACTGTTGAAGGGACCCTGCTCGAAGCCAGCCTCTCGCCAACCGCCGCCGGCCGCCTGGAACTCCGCATCGGGGATCCCATTCAACTCGCGATCCTCCAGGCGTACCTGCATGTCATTCCCGCGGGTGCGTGAGGACATCGCGACCAAGCCCAATTGTCATCTCGACCGAAGCGCAGCGGAGTGGAGAGATCTCAGTCCCACCGAAGCCTGGCTTGGTAAGTGATCTCTGCGACCCCGGGCGCCCTCTGGGCGTGTACTCCGCGGTCGAGATGACAGTCACCAATGAAGGGTGCTACACCGCCGCCAGCGCCTGGTCCAGATCGGCGATCAGGTCGTCGGGGTGCTCGATGCCGATGGACATGCGGACGAGCTTGTCGGTCAGACCGATGGCGGCCTGGTCGGACTTGGAGACATCGGCGTGGGTCATGGTGGAGG
>JACCZH010000439.1 GCA_013696045.1 Chloroflexia bacterium | reverse complement strand
CATCGGAACCCGCAAGCCGGTCGCGTGGGCGTGGAGGACGGCACGCTCGTAGCCGGCGTCGACGTGGCGCATGACGCCGATAGCGGGATCGTTGGCGAGCACGCGCTCCAGACGGGCGGCAGCTTCGGGGGTGCCGTCAGCTAGGACGACCATGCCGGCGTGGATGGAGAGACCGATGCCGACACCGCCGCCGTGATGGACCGAGACCCAGGTCGCGCCGGAGGCGGTGTTCATCAGGGCGTTCAGGATCGGCCAATCGGCGATGGCATCCGAGCCGTCGCGCATGCCCTCGGTTTCGCGGTAGGGTGAGGCCACCGAGCCGGTGTCGAGGTGGTCGCGGCCGATGACGATCGGGGCTGAGACTTTGCCCTGCGCTACAAGGTCATTAAAGGCCAGGCCCGCCAGGTGACGCTCGCCGTAGCCCAGCCAACAGATCCTCGCCGGGAGTCCCTGATACTCCACCTGCTCCTCAGCCAGGGTCAGCCAGCGGCGTAGGGATTCATTCTCCGGAAAGAGCTCCAGGAGCGTCTTGTCTGTTTCGAGGATGTCGTTGGGGTCGCCGGAAAGCGCTACCCAGCGGAAGGGTCCCTTGCCCTCGCAGAAGAGCGGGCGGATAAAGGCCGGCACGAAGCCGGGGAAGTCGAAGGCGTTGTCCACTCCCGCGACGAACGCCTGCCCGCGCAGGTTGTTGCCGTAATCAAAGACGATCGAGCCGGATTCCTGGAACGCAAGCATCGCTTTGACATGCTCGCCCATGGCGGCCAGCGAGCGTTTCAGATAGTTGTCGGGATCGGATTGGCGCAGGAGCCGGGCGTCTTCCAGCGTCATCTCAGGCACGACATAACCGTCAAGCGCATCATGGGCGGAGGTTTGGTCGGTTACGACGTCCGGCTTGAAACCACGTTTGACCAACTCCGGCAGCACTTCGGCGGCGTTGCCGACCAGAGCAACCGAGCGTGGTTGGCGCTGATCAGCGGCGTCTTGCACCTTTCGAATCGCTTCGTCTAGCGAATCGGTTGACTCGTCGCAGTAGCGTGTTTCGACCCTGCGCCGGACACGTTCCGGGTCGGCCTCGACGACCAGGCAGGCGCCGCCGTTCATCGTCACTGACAGCGGTTGCGCGCCACCCATCCCGCCCAATCCTGCGGTCAACACGATCTTCCCGTTGAGTGTGCCGTCGAAATGCTGGCGGGCGAGCTCGGCGAAGGTCTCGAAGGTGCCTTGCAGGATTCCCTGCGTGCCGATGTAGATCCAGGAACCGGCCGTCATCTGGCCGTACATCGTCAGCCCCATGCCCTCCAACCGCCAGAACTCCTCCCAGGTGGCCCATTTCGGGACCAGCAGCGAGTTGGCAATCAGTACCCGCGGCGCGTCAAGATGAGTGCGCACGACGCCGACCGGTTTGCCGGACTGCACCAGCAGTGTTTCGTCGTTCTCGAGGTTGCGCAGACACTCAACAATGGCGTCGAAGGCTTCCCAGGAACGGGCGGCACGCCCGGTACCACCATAGACGACGAGATCTTCGGGACGCTCGGCCACGTCGGGATCGAGGTTGTTCATCAGCATCCGCAGCGCGGCCTCTTGCTGCCAGCCTTTGCAAGACAGCTCGGTTCCTCGTGGCGCGCGGACGGCGCGCGGGCCAGATATCGTCATGTCGTGCTCCTTATTCCATTTCACCGGCTGCTGATTGGGCTGCGGAAAGGAGACCGCCATCCCACACCAATCCCTCAGCCGCGGCCAGATCGGGCGCGAGGTAGCGGTCCCGTCCAGGGCCGGGGATGCGTGAGCGCAGGACATCCAAGGCCGCCCGTGAGCCGTCTGCCGGTTTCAGGGGCGAGCGCAGGTCGATTCCGTGGGCGGCGCAGACGGCTTCGACGGCCAGGATGCGGGAGAGGTTCACGAGGATTTGCCGCAGGTTGCGGGCCGACGCCCAGCCGAGTGAGACGTGGTCCTCCTGCATGGCCGAGGTTGACATCGAATCGACGCTGGCCGGATGCGCCAGGCGCCGGTTCTCGGCAACGAGCGCGGCGGCCGTGTAGTGGGCAATCATCAGGCCGGAGTTCACTCCGGGATTCGTGCTCAGGAAGGGCGGCAACCCTCGCGAGCGCTTGGCGTCCAGCAAACGGTCGATGCGGGCAACTGAGATGGCTCCAACCTCAGCCGAGGCGATAGTGAGGAAGTCGCAGGCGAAGGCGAGCGGCTCGCCATGAAAGTTGCCAACTGATTCCACCCGCCCGTCTGGCAGGATCACCGGATTGTCGATGGCGGAAGCCAGTTCGCGCTCCGCTACCCCGACGGCGAAGTCGAGCGTGTCACGTCCCGCGCCGATTACTTGTGGGTGGCAGCGCAGCGAGTAGGCGTCTTGGACACCGTGGGTTGCGTCGTCGTGGGCGGCGACGAGCTCTGAGCTGGCCAGCATCCGGCGCAGGTTTGCCGCGCTGCGGGCTTGTCCGGGATGGGGACGTGGCGCTTGCAGGTCGGCCGCGAAAGGACGGTCCGTGCCGAGCAGCGCCTCGATGCTCATGGCGGCGATGACATCCGCGCTCTGGAAGAGACGCAGCGCGTCGGTGCAGGCCAGCACGAGCATCCCCAGCATGCCGTCGGTGCTGTTGATGAGCGCCAGTCCCTCCTTGGCTTCGAGGGTAATCGGCTCGATTCCGGCCGCTGTGAGCGCCGGGCTGGAGGGTTGGCGTTGACCGTTCGCGTCAACCACCTCGCCCTCTCCGAGCAGGCACAGGCAGGCGTGTGACAGCGGCGCAAGATCGCCACTCGCCCCGAGCGAGCCAAACGCGGGAACGTAGGGAGTGATGCCAGCGTTGAGCAAATTCACCAGTCCCTCCGCGACCAGTGGCCGCGCGCCTGAATAGCCTTTCGCCAGCGTGGCAACGCGTAGTAGCATCAGCGCTCGCACGACCTCGGTTTCGACCGGCGGACCCATGCCGGCTGCATGCGAACGCAGGATGGCGTGCTGCATCTCCGCCCGGTCGCCGGCCGGAATCATCATGTTGGCGAGCCCGCCGAAGCCGGTTGTGATGCCGTAGGTTGGTTGATCGTCGGAGGCAGCCGCGTCAACATATGCGCGTGAGCGAGCCATGAGCTCGTAGGCGTGCGGCCCGAGCTGGATCTGAGCGTTCCCGCGCGCGACGGCGCTGACATTGTCGAACGTTAGATGACCGCCGTCCACGTGGACCACGCCGGTGGGATGGTCTGCCTCGGTTCCTGGTTGGGGCATGGCCGTCTCCCTCGTTCGCTTTTACAGCTTTCCGTTACATTATTGTAGTTCCGGCAACGGCTCATACACCAGAAACGTTGGGTTATCGCCCAACTCAGGCGGTGTGATCTCGCTGCCGGGATAGAAGTCTCGCCGGTGATCTCCACCTGTGATTCTAACCACCGTGGTACGCTCGAAAGGTGGCAGACGACACCGTTCCAGGTTCTTGCTCTGCCGGACCGCCATACGCCCCGGCCCGTCCGATTCATCCCGTGACACCCGGCAATCTTGGAGGACACTCTGGCAGCGACAGCTCCGGGAACACACCCCGCTCGCACGCCAACAAGGACGGACCCGCCACGGCGTTCCGCGACATTGGGGGAGAAACTGAAGGGTATCCGCCTCCGGCGCGAAACGATTGCCCTCGGTTTGCTGCTGCTACTCGCCTTTGGGTTGCGCGTTGCCTGGCTGGGGACGATTCCGGGCAACATCACCGCGGACGAGGCTGACAACCTCACGACGATCTTCAAGATACAGGTGACCGGCGATCCAGGGCTGTTTGATCTGGATTGGAAGCCACAGCCCGCCATGAGCATGTACGTGTTTTCGGCATTCATGTGGGTTTTCGGCGATAACATTTTCGGAATGCGCATGGCGTCGGCCGTGCTGAGCACGCTGGCGTTGTTGCCGTTCTATGCGCTCGCTCGCAGGGTCGTGCGACCGGTGGCCGC
>JACCZH010000430.1 GCA_013696045.1 Chloroflexia bacterium | reverse complement strand
GGACAACCATGCGTTCGGGCCTGGAATTTTCGACATGAAAGCGTCGGCCGCCATGATGCTGACCTCGTTGGACGTTTTCAATGATCTTGGACTTCAAAAGCGTCCGATTACCTGGATAATCAATACTGACGAAGAGGTCGGCTCGCCGGTGTCGCGACCAATGCTGGAAGCGCTCGCCCGGGAATCCGAGTTAGTGCTCTGTCTTGAGCCACCCGTGCCGCCAGATGGCGCATTGAAGACTGAGCGCAAAGGCGTCGGCATGTTCACGATGACCATTGAAGGCCGCGCCTCGCACGCCGGCGCCGATCACGAGGCCGGAATCAGTGCGGTCGAAGAGCTGGCTCGGCAGATACAGTGGTTACATGGATTGACGGATTACGAGCGTGGAACGACGGTGAACGTCGGCGTTATTTCCGGCGGGACCAAGCGCAACGTCGTGGCGGCTCACGCTGAGGCGCTCATTGATCTGCGCGTTACCTCGATGGCTGAGGCGGACAAGCTGGTTCCGATGATCCTGAATGCCCAGCCGGCGGTGGCTGGCACGACGATCACGGTAGACGGCGAGCTGAACAGGCCGCCGATGGAGCGCACCGACGCTATTGCTACGAACTTCCAGCGCGTTCGTGAGATCGGCCGCACGCTTGGGCTGGACCTGAAGGAAGCGTCGACTGGAGGTGGCTCGGATGGTAACTTCACCGCCGCGATTGGCGTCCCCACCCTTGACGGTCTGGGTTGCAACGGGCACGGTGGCCATGCGGACGATGAGCATATTGAGGTCGACAAGATTGATGAGCGCGTGGCGCTGATTGCCGCCCTGCTGGCGAACTTCTAGGACACATCGTCAAATTATGAGAGTCATCTCGACCACTGCGGTCGAGATGACTGTTATGATCCAAAATTCCGCGGTCAGCTTTAAAGCATTGCAGTCTGATCGCGTGAGATGAGTCCCGTCGTGACATCGGGCGAGAAATGCTCGCGACACACACTGGCGAGAAACTCGGTCGCGGCTTCTACTCGTGAGTGCGTGACACTTGAGAACCCGTCGACAGGAAAGAACAACGTGTTTGCATCAGTTCCGACCAATGCATCACGTGACTGACGCCATACCCAGCGACGAGTGCGGACGCTGTTCCCAGCAGCATACACAAACTCTCCGGGCAGAGGTTTCTCGGGTTCCACTTCTCCCATAGGCAGGAAGTCGTCCGTTGCGACAGCCGGCCTCACCTGTAGGGTCGGAACGAGATCGAGATTGTGACAACCAACCGGGACGAGGTAGAGTAGCGTTGCGGCGTTAGCGAGATCGACCGCCGTGTTGACGCGCGGGAGTGTTCCTCTGCGCGACACTCGTTTCAAGATTGCTTCGACAGAGGACGGATACTTACTGGCCGACCAACCCAGGGTCGAAAAGGCCCGACGCCACACAGCAATGGCCGGCTCTTCTTTAAGGTCTCGCTCGGCATACAGCAGTTGCGCGCGGTCCTCCGCCCCCGACAAGAGCGCTGAAATGGCGGTATTCTCGGCGCTGTTTTGCCTATCGCTGACGATCACCCAGCCCACGATGTAATCAGGAAACCGGTCGAAGATTTCAGGAGCGACGCTGAACGTCGTCGACGGCTGCATAAGGTTAGGACGCGTAGATTTCGCCGTAGCAGCAGAGGTTGTCCCGTTCTCCATCCGCCAGACGTTCGTAGAGATTGAGAACCGCCGAGCCGACCGTATGCCAGGAAAAACGAATGGCTGCTTGACGCGCGCCAACCTGCAGGGTCGACCGGAACGGGCGATCCGCGATGACTGTTGCCAGGGCGTCCGCGATGCCCTGATGGTCGCCGCTTGGAACCAGAAGCCCACTGACATCCTCTTCGACGGTGAACTTCATTCCGCCGACGCGGGTCGCAACAACGGGAAGCCCGCAAGCCATTGCTTCGACTGCCACCAGGCCGAAGGACTCATATAAAGAGGTGACGGCGCACACAGTCGCCGCGGCGTAATAATCGGGCAACAGGTCTTGAGGTTGAGCGCCGCGGAAGATGATGTTGTCCGCAATGCCCATGGTGCGCGCTTGCTCCACCACTGGCATCAGATCGGCTCCTGGAGTCATTGTGCCGTCCGAATGTTCGATCATGCTGCCACCGATAAAGACCAGCTTGGGTGGGCGATCCCCCCAGTCTTTTGTCTGAAGGTCTCGAAATGCTTTGAGCAGTGTGTCTATACCCTTGATTGGATCTATCCGGCCAACGAAAAGAACCAACGGGTTGTCTGGTAGTTCGAGCTTGAGGCGCGCTTCATCCCTGTCACGAGGTTGAAAGCGGTTGAGATCGATTCCAGGTGGGATTGTGCAGATCCGGGCGTTGTTGGCGCCTAGTGTCCAGATAAGCTCCGCTCGCTCGTCGGGATTTGGCGCGACGATGTTGTCGAGTACTTCGAGCAGCCGTCGCTCGATCTGCACGCGCAGGGTGGATTCATGGTTCTTGTCGTCGGACACAAGGTTTTTGAGATGTGCCAGAGTATGAAACATGTGAACGGACGGGGCGTTCCAGTAGCGTTTGAGCAGATTGGCTACCCAGCCTGAAAGCCAGTAATGGCTGTGGACCACGTCATAGCGAATTCCCTCGCGCAAGGAGAAAAGGGCGACTTCGCTCGCGAATTCTGGCAGCAGGCAAAAAAGATCATCCTTCGATACCGGCTCCGGCGCACCCGCGTCAACAGAAATCACTCGTATGCCGGCGCTTATTCGGACAATTTCGGGCGTTTTGTCATCGTAGCGGCGGGTAAAAATATCCACCATGACGCGTGAGCATTCAAGCTGACGGGCGAGCTCCCTCACATAGACGTTGAGCCCGCCGGCGTCCTTGCGGCCCAGCATGGCAAGCGGTGACGTGTGAACGCTTATCATCGCCACGCGCTGTACGCGGGCAACTGGTGTTAGCATAGGGGCTCGGAACTGAGAATCGATCGCTACCAAACGTCGTAGCCTTTCAGGAGTTTCAACCTCACGTACATGGCTGGTCGAGGCGCGCGCGCTAATTCGGCACGGAAAACTGGACCCAGTCCGGCCATAGTGGCTATAACATGGCGAAGAGGCCGATTTATTCCCGGCCCCGCTCTATTAGGCAATATCCGGCTCGATTATGCCGTAGTCTCCATCTTTGCGCCGGTAGAGGACGTTCATCCGGCTGGTGTCAGGATTGTAGTAGACGAAGAAATCGTGCTCCAACAGCTCCATTTGCTCGATCGCCTCCGAAGGATCCATTGGCTGAAGCATGAATCGCTTGGTGCGCACGACTGCTCCGTCGACAGCCTCAACTTCGGCCTCCGCGCTGAGATCCAACTGTTCGACAGCCATTTCACCGAGACTCAGGGCGTTGCGGCGCGTCAAGTCTCGTTTGCGGTCGTGGTACCTGCGTATCTGACGCTTCATCTTGTCGACGGCTTGATCGATAGCAGCATGCTGGTCGTGGTTGCGTACTTCGGTTCGAAGGAGATTTCCACGAGTCGCGATCGTGAATTGGGCGATGAACTGTTCTCCACCGGTGCGAGGATGCTCCGACCGCAACTCGAACTTTGCGTCCGTTGCGCGCTCATTGACGCTGGCAAGCTTGCCGACCCGGGTCTCTATGTAGTCTTGAAGGTGGTCGGTCAGGCGCACGTTCTTGGTGTTGATCTGGACATCCATGGGGAGTCTCCCTTTCCAGTCGGCAAGCTCGGCGACGGGACTATGCCGCAGCTTACCGCAACCAGCCGGCGCCCGCGGAGGGATTCGAACCCCCGGCACAGGGCTTAGGACGCCCCTGCTCTATCCCCTGAGCTACGCGGGCAAGCACCGTCATCAGATTCTAGCCCATATGAGCCACGGCTTCTACTGGGCTCCTGGAGCGTGTTGTGGGGCGGTCATGGCAATGCTATACTTCGGCAACCAAACGGGGAGTGGCGCAGCTTGGTAGCGCGCCGCGTTCGGGACGCGGAGGCCGGAGGTTCAAATCCTCTCTCCCCGACCAGAAATTGGACAGGAGAGAGCGGCAACCCCGCTCTTTTTTTGTTATCTGGCATACCGAAAGAACGATGACAGATGGATGATTCCTCCCGTCGAGCGCTGCGCTCACTCCCTTCAGTGAGCGACATCCTTTCCGATCCCAAGCTAGCTTGTTCAAATGAAACGCTTCTTCCCTCGATTGTCGTTTCCGTCGTCCGCCGACGCCAGGAGGAAGCCCGGCAAGCCATTCTTAATGGCGACACCTCAACTCCTGAAATTCTTCTTTCTCGTGTTATAGCCGATCTGGATGCACTTGCCAGCGGAACCAGCGACATCGTCGTGAATGGCACCGGAGTTGTGATTCATACAAACTTGGGGCGTTCCCCGGTCTCCAAAGCTACGGCAACGGCCATGGCGGAACATGCCGCGCGTTACCAGGCGCTGGAAGTTGATATGGAGACCGGGGAGCGCGGTGGACGCGGCGAGGATGTGGAACGGCTGATGCGGCTTCTCACGGGCGCGGAGCGGACATTGGTGGTCAACAATAATGCCGCTGCTGTGCTCCTGACCCTGGCCGCAACGTGCGCCGGTCGGGAGGTCATCGTGTCGCGTGGTGAGGCGGTCGAGATTGGCGGGGGCTTTCGTGTTCCGGATGTGTTGACGCGCAGCGGCGCGCGGCTTGTTGAGGTCGGCACGACGAATCGCACGTATGTTTCAGACTACGAACAAGCCACCAGCGAGCGGACGGGGGCCTATCTCAAAGTTCATGCCAGCAATTTTGCGGTCGTCGGCTTCACCGCGGCGGCGACTGTTGCGGCCCTTGCGCCACTGGCGGCCGAACGCAGTGTTCTGCTAATCGAAGACGTTGGAAGCGGTTGCCTGCTCCAGACAGCGGATTTTGGACTGCAACACGAGCCGACGTTGGCCGAAAGCATCGCGGCAGGGGCGCATGTGGTCTGTGCATCTGGTGACAAGCTGTTAGGGGGGCCGCAGGCGGGGTTGATTCTTGGCAGCGAAGAGGTGGTGGAAAGAATCGCGCGGCATCCACTGGCACGCGCGCTGAGGGCCGATAAGTCATGTTTGGCCGGCCTTGCCGCGAGCCTGAGACACTATGTTCGCGGTGAGGCGACGGAGCATATC
>JACCZH010000367.1 GCA_013696045.1 Chloroflexia bacterium | reverse complement strand
GATCAGGCGTCACTCGTTCTCATGTGGGAGGCCACCCAGGGCATCTTCAATGCTTTGCTCATCACCGGGCTCGTCATTCTGCCAGTAGGTCACATTGCGCTTGGGTTGGCAATGCTCAAGTCCCCCGCTTTCGGCAGGGGTGTTGGCTGGATGAGTGTGCTCATCGGAGCGGTCGGGATCATGGCGGCATGTGTCCTACTTGTCGATCCTCACTCGCCAATCGCCGCAGCCACCGTTCTTACGCTCATCGTGTTCCATATCGTCGTGGGATGGAACGTCTATAAGCTAGCGAGTGTCTCCCAGACAGTCTCCAGGGCCGGTTGACGGGAACGTCGTGACCATGACAAGGGCAACGACCTTTCAGTTCCCCGCACGGTGCGTGCAGGATAGAGATCGGAGAGGTAACAGGACGTTTCCACGTTCGGCACAGGCACAGATGGGAGGACGGTCTCGGTAGCACTCTTCTGCAACGGGCGCCTTACTGAATTGCCCAGAATATGAAGGCGAAGATTTCGTTACGCATCGCAGTCAGAATGACAGTCTGGCTACCGCACGCTCCCAAACGTCACTTCTTCGACCCCTTTTGCAGAGTAGGAGACATAATAGTCAGTGCGTACAACAGCGCGAGTGTTCATCTTCCATCATTTCCGCTATTCTGTGGCTTTTACCCTTCGAACGTCACGAGCGGAGAACCTGAGTGAGATTTCTGGTTGGCGGAATTAACCACGAGACCAATACCTTCTCGCCGATACCGGCTGAGATGCAGCGCTTTCGCGATATGCATTATGACCGAGGGCAGGATCTGATCGACCGGGCGAGGGGGACGCGTACCGTTATTGGTGGGTTTATCGACGCTGCCGAGCAGCTCGGTGTCGAGCTTGTGCCGTCGGTCCATTGCTTTGCGATGCCCTCCGGCTCGGTCACTCGTGACGCCTGGGATCAGCTCATAGGCGAGACGCTGGAGGATCTGCGCGTGGCGCTTGAGACGGGGCCGCTCGACGGTTTGCTGCTCGGGCTGCACGGGGCGATGGTGATCGAGGGTATCGACGATGGAGAGGCGGAGTATCTGCGCCTGGTACGTGAGGTTGTCGGGCCGGACATGCCGGTTGTTACCGAGCTCGACCTGCACGCAAATACGTCGAGGGAGACAACCGAGCTGGCCGATCTGCTGGTGGGCTACGACACCTACCCGCACATTGATATGTATGACCGCGCTGTCGAGCTGACGGAACTGCTGGTGCGGCTGGCGAAAAAGGAAATTCAGCCTGCCGTTGCCTTTCGCCATATCCCGATACTGGCGAATCTCACCGCGCAATTCACGGGACGGGCACCGATGTCGGACTGGGTGGCGCTCTGTCACGAGATCGAGTCACGGCCCGGAGTTATCACCGCAACGATCGCTGCCGGCTTCCCGTATGCCGACATCCCGGATACCTGCATGAACGTCTATGTCGCGACGGACGACGATCAGGCGCTTGCCGACCAGTGTGCGGACGAGCTGGCACGCTTCGCCTGGGAACACCGTGAGGGATTCCAGGCGACGCCAGCGGGTGTTGACGAAGGCGTGCGCTACGCGATGGACAGTCCCGGACCGGTTCTGTTGGCAGACGTCGCAGACAACCCAGGCGCCGGGACGTCGTGCGATGGCACCGAGATCCTGCGCTCGTTGATCGCGCACAACGCGCGCTCTGCTGTGATCGGCCTGATGTTTGATCCAGAGACGGTGCGCCAGGCCGTGGATGCCGGCGTTGGAGCGACGATCGACGCTCATATTGGTGGCAAGGTGGACGATCTGCACGGCGAGCCTGTCGAGATATCTGCCTATGTGCGCACGATCACCGATGGGTTCTTCATCAACGGTGGCCCGATGGGCACCAACAGCGAATCGAATATGGGGACGACCGTTGTGCTGGAAATCGGCGGGCGCGGCGGGATCGAAGTGATTTGCACGACCTTTCGCCGGGCAGCGAACGACGCGAACTCGTTGCGTTCGGTAGGCATCGACCCCACCCAGCGTCAGATCGTGGTGATCAAGTCATCGGTTCATTACCGGGCGGATTTCACCCCGCTGGTGCGGGAGATCGTCGAGGTGGACGCGTCAGGACTCTCAAGCCCGAACTGGTCACGCTTCGACTTCCAGCGCCTGCGCCGGCCGATTTATCCTCTGGATCGTGGGATGGAGTGGAACGTGGAGGATCAGACCTCCTGATCCTCCGTCGCGCGCTCTGGGCCGACACGCAATCCCTGAAGCAGCGCCTGAATTTCGGTGGAGCCGACCCCGAAGCGGCGCATGGTGAAACGGGTCATCTCAAGCGCGAGCTCCATCTCGCCAACGACGGCCTCGTTGACGCCCATGGCAGCCAGGCGTTCGCGCTCGGTCTCACTGTGGGTGCGCACGACGATCGCCAGGCGAGGGTTGAGCAGGCGTGCCTCTTCAACGATCAAGCGGGTCGATATCGGGTCTGGCACCGCGATTACCAGCACCCGCGCTCGATCCAGATTGAGGTGCTTCAGGAGCATCGGGTTCGATGCGTCGCCATAATACGCGGTAATGCCGCGCGTGCGCAACTCTTCAACAACGTGGCGGTCTTGCTCGATGACCACGTGCCGGAACCCCCGCCGCTCAAGGGCCTGGCTAATGATTCTTCCAACTCGACCATAGCCACACAGCACGGCGTGTCCGCGCATTGGCTCTTCACCGTCCGGGGCAATAAGCGCTGTTGAGCTGCCGCCGCGCGTGTCAAGATACTTCATCACCGGTGGACGCTGGCGCAGCCAGTTCTCAATGGGCTGGATCGCCTTGAACACCAGTGGGTTAAGGGTAATCGACAGAATCGCGCCGGACAGAATAAGGCTGTACCCTTCTACCGGCAGAATATCAAGCGAGAGTCCTAGGCTGGCCAGAATAAATGAAAACTCGCCGATCTGAGCGCGGCTTGCGCCGATAATGAGCCCAACCCGCATTGGATAACGATAGGCGGCAACGATGAGGAATGACACTACGGGTTTGACAACCACAATGAGCAGCAAGATGGTGATGACCATAACTGGCGATTCGATGAGGAACGTCCAGTCAAAGAGCATGCCCACCGAGACGAAGAACAGCACGGCGAACGCATCCTGCAGCGGTAACGCCTCAGCAGCGGCTTGATAGCTTAGATCGGACTCGCTGATGACGAGTCCCGCCAGAAACGCGCCGAGCGCAAACGATACGTCAAAGACACTCGCTGAAATGTAGGCGATGCCAAGCGCCACCGAGAGTACTGACAGCATAAAGAGCTCGCGCGACCCTGTGCGGGCGGTTTGGACAAGGATCCAGGGAACAACCCGTGCCCCCACCAGGATCATGCCGCCGGCCAGGAGCACGACCTTGCCGACAGTGACTGCCACAATGACGGAGAGGTTGTCACCGCCTGTTGTGGAAGCAGAGGTGTCTACAATGAGCACCGGAATGAGAACCAGGGCGAAGACGGTAAGCAAGTCCTCAACGATAAGCCATCCGACTGCAATGCGCCCCTGCGGACTCTCGAGCTCTTCCCTCTCGGTCAATGTGTGCACCAGGATGACGGTACTGGCAATCGAAATGGCCAGGCCGAGCAAGATCCCGGCTTCCAGGCTCCAACCCCACAGCGAGGCGATGAATGTAACCAGGCTGGTCATGACAAAGACTTGTATGACCGCGCCGGGCAAGGCAATAGACTGCACGGCGAGTAGGTCTTTTAGAGAGAAATGAATACCCACTCCAAACATGAGCAGGATGACGCCGATCTCAGCCAGCTGAGACGCGATCTCCGAGTTTGCCGAGAAACCGGGCGTAAACGGTCCGATCGCGACACCAGACAGGATGAAACCCAGAATCGGCGGCAGCCGCAGGCAAGACGCAATGTACCCGCCCACTGAGGCGACCACGAATGCCACGGTGATCGTGATAATCAGATCTGTTTCGTGGATCATGAGTACCCTAATGTGCTTTTCATAGCCATTGTGGAATCTGCTCTAGAGTGTTAAAGCGTGCGATTGACCGCCCTGGCAGGTCGCCTCTGGCACACTACATACCACTGGCTCAGCGCAACAGACTGAGACGTCCCTCCTCCTCGTATTGTCCGTGACTTATGCCGAGATGTCCAATGACGAGGCACGCGCGCCAGGCTGGTGTCTTGATGGGTTTGACAAGTGACAAGCGTGCTCTCTATACTGTCGTATCGTAATTGGTCTGAACACTAATCCAATTTGCTGCGGGGTAGCATGACCGAAGGCTATGTCATCGAACCCATTCGCAAGTCCCGGCTGTCACAGAAGATCGTTATACAGATCTGTGACCTGATTCGAAACGGGCAGGTGCTGCCGGGTAACCGGCTGCCGTCAGAACGGGAACTGGCCGAAAAGCTGCAAGTTAGCCGGGCGTCGCTGCGCGAGGCATTGAGCGCTCTGGAAGTATCCGGCTTGATCGAGACACGCCACGGCGGAGGCACCTATGTGCGCGACTTCTACGAGTTTGGCGTGACTTCGCCACTGGCCCTGGTGCTCTCAACCTCGAACGAGATCATCGGCGATCTGTGGGAAGTGCGGCTGATTTTTGAGCCGGCCGTCGCGGCCAGAGCCGCGGTGCGAGCCACCGCCGCCGAGATAGAGACCATGCACGACATCCTGCGCCAGCACAGTGCCTATCTCGACCGGATCGACGGCAGCGATTTGCTGGTGGATCTGGATCGCACGTTTCATACCACTATCGCCCGTGCATCCCGCAATCAGGTGTCGGTGCGTGTGCTCCAGCTTACCAACGAGCTGCTGGCTGAAAGCCGGCGCAATTACGTGTCAACACCCGAACGGCGTCAGCTAACGTATATTCGACATACAGAGATTGTAACCGCCATCGAGAATCGCAAGCCCCAGGTAGCGCGCGACGCGATGCTTGCCCACCTTGAAGAGATCGAACGGGCGTTGCTCGGCGAATTTGTCGAGGAAGAGCCGGTGATTACATGACATACCATCGTGGCATGTCGCCAGGTTCCGGCCGTTGGCGACGAGAGAGGAATCCCGGACTATCCGGGGCGTATGGAACGAGAGGTGGAGATCCATCGTGACGCACAGGCAGTGAGCTGAACCGTTGGTAGCCGGCGTTGGGGAGGCGCTGGCCGGCGGCGGCGATTTCAAGGGGTGTGTTGAGAGTTACTCGGTACATATGCGGATTGGCCCGTGAGGCGCCAGGAGGATGAAGAATGGCTAAGGAAAGCGTCGATCAGATTGCCTACGACCGGTTGTTGCGCCAGGCAATAACCGGACAGATGTCCCGCCGGACCTTGCTCAAGCGAGCCAGTGTGCTTGGATTGAGCGCCGGGCTGACGACATCGTTGCTCGCCGCGTGCGGCGACGACGAAGACGAGCCCACCGCCGTCACTGGCGGTGGTGGCGCGACGCCCGAGGCGCCTGGCGAGACCGCGGAGACGGACACAGACGAGACACCGGAAACGGCTGAAGATGAGACCCCGGAGGCCGCTGGTGAAGAGACGCCAGATGCAGCTGGTGAGCCTGCCGTCGAAGGCGCCGCGGGTGGCACGTTGATACTCGCGCTTAATTCCGACTGCACCACGATGGACCCGCACAGGTCCACCGCGGCAGTAGACCGCCAGGTGTATCAGCTTGTCTACGACAAACTGGTTGACATCGACGAGGGACTCAACATCGTTCCGGAGCTCGCCAGCGAATGGGTGATCTCGGATGACGGTCTGGAGTACACGTTCACGCTCGTTGAGGGGGTGACTTTCCATGACGGCGAACCGTTCAACGCCGAGGCGGCCAAGTTCAACTTCGACCGTATGCTGGATGAGGCCACCGCCTCGCCGCGCCGCAGCGAGATAACCCAGATCACCGCTGTCGAGGCCGTGGATGAGCTCACCCTGATGCTCACCCTCTCGCAGCCGTTCTCGCCATTGCTGGCGACGCTTTCTGACCGCGCTGGAATGATGATTTCACCGGCGGCCGTCGAGGAGCTTGGCGACGACCTGGCCCGCAACCCGGTGGGCACCGGCGCGTTCTCCTTCGTCGAGTGGATTGAGGACGATCACCTGACCCTGACGCGCAACGACTCCTGGTGGCAGGAAGGGCTGCCGTACCTCGATGAGGTCAGATACATACCAATTACTGACGCATCGGTGCGCCTGACCGCTCTGCGCACGAACGATGTTCAGATGATCGACCAGGTGTCGGCCCGCGATGTTGCCCAGGCGCGGGAAGATCCCGATCTCGTCTACGATGAGGTGGCCGGACTGGGCTTCACCTACATTTCCCTTCACTCCAGCAACCCTCCGTTTGACAACATGGCTCTGCGCCAGGCGGTGGCCTGGACGCTCGACCGTGAAGCTATCAACGAAACGCTTTTCTTCGGCACAGGGAGCGCCGCCCAGACCCCGATTCCGCCAAGCTCATGGGCCTACGACGAGTCAGTTCAGATCTATACCCAGGACTACGATATGGCGCGCCAGAAGCTCGAAGAAGGCGGCATGCCAGACGGTTTCGAGTTCACGATGCTGGTGACGAACACCCCTGACGGTGTTCAGCTCGCCGAGGCGTACCGTGCCATGATCGGCGAGGCGGGGATCGTGGCCAATATCGAGCTGCTGGAGTTTGGCACGCTCCTCGACCGCAGCAACGCTGGCGATTACCAGGCCGTCAGCCTTGGCTGGAGCGGGCGTCCCGACCCGGACGGCAACATCTATGGCTACTTTCATAGCGAAGGTGGTCTGAACCGTGGCGGCTACAGTAACGCCGAGGTGGATGAGCTGCTCGATCAAACCCGGGCCGTTTCAGACCAGGACGAGCGTCGCGCCCTGTACTCCGAGCTGTTGACGATCGTTGCCGAGGAAGCTCCGATGATCTTTGTTCGCTTCCCGGCCGAGATCAAGATCTGGCAACCGGTTATCGAGGGATTCATGCACGTTCCTGATGGCATGATGCGCATGGATGGTGTTTCTCGAACCGACGGGTAGGATACGCATCTGGGCGACGGTCGTCCGAAGGCTTGGTTGTCATTCCGATGCGAAGCGAGGAATCCGTCTTCTACGGCACCGTGTGTTGTAGGTCACCATCGGGAGACGGATCCCTCCTTCGCCGGGATGACAGCGAACTGTCAAGAGAGAGTTGAGATGGGAACCTATATCCTGCGGCGCCTGATATCCATGATTCCGGTGTTGTTCATCGTGAGCCTGATTGTCTTTTCCCTCTTGCACCTGACACCGGGCGATCCCGTGCAATCGATGCTGGGAGAAGAGGCAACGCCGGAGTCGATAGCCGCGCTGCGCCAGCAGCTGGGTCTTGATCAGCCTCTTCCGGTGCAGTACGTGAAGTGGGCGTCTTCAGTGCTCCAGGGCGATCTGGGACGTTCGATTCGCTCGAACCGGCCGGTGTCGGAGGCGATCATATCGCGTCTGCCGGTGACGATTGAGCTTGCGTTTCTCTCGGTGGTTATCTCGATGGTTATCGCCATCCCAGTTGGAATCATTGCCGCAATGCGCCGCAACTCCCCTGTTGACACCGCGTCAACAACCGTTGCGCTTCTAGGTGTTTCGATACCCAACTTCTTTCTGGCAATTCTGTTGATCTTTCTCTTCTCGGTGCGGCTTGGTTGGCTGTCGCCAATCGGCTATACGCCGTTTCTGGAAGACCCGCTGGATAATCTGAAGCGCATGATTATGCCGGCCCTGACGCTGGGCACCGCTCTGTCCGCCATTGTCATGCGCATGACGCGCTCGTCGCTGCTGGAAGTCCTGGATCAGGACTATGTGCGCACCGCGCGCGCCAAAGGGCTACGCGAGGCGCAAGTGGTGCGGGTGCATGCGCTCAAGAACGCGATGGTGCCGGTCGTCACGGTCGTCGGTCTGCAAATTGGTGGGCTGCTGGGCGGGGCGATCATCACTGAGTCGATCTTTGTGTTGCCCGGCATCGGTCGTCTGCTGGTGGACGCAATTTTCCAGCGCGACTTCCCAATGGTCCAGGGGGTAGTCCTATTCGCCGCGCTGGCCTTTTTGTTTGCCAATCTGGCGGTTGATCTCTTGTACGCCTACATCGATCCGCGGATTCGGTATAGCTAGTTCACCCCGCGATCGGGACTTGCCTTGAGAGGATCTGGACATGCAGCGCACGCAAACCACCGAAGCTCCAATGGCCGAGAGCCTGGGTGATGTGGGGACACGCAAGAAACGGGCTACCGGATTTCGCGGGTTTGTGAACCGTTTGCTGCGAACCAGAATGAGCGCGGTTGGGCTGGCGGTGATCGCCCTGATGGTCATGGCCGCCATTTTCGCGCCAGTGATTACCCGGCATAACCCCGAAACCCAGAACTTTGCGGACGCGCTCACCGGTCCGAGCACGACCTACTGGCTGGGCACAGATAATCTGGGCAGAGATACCTTCAGCCGGGTGGTGTATGGCTCCAGGGTGTCGCTGCAGGTGGGAGTGATCGCCGTTGGAATCTCGCTTGTCATCGGCACGCTACTCGGTCTGATTGCCGGCTACACACGCATTGGGCTCGTTGACTCAATCATCATGCGCTGTATGGATGCGTTGCTGGCGTTTCCAACGCTGGTGCTTGCGCTCGCCATTACTGCCGCGCTCGGTCCGAGCTTGACGAACGTGATGATCGCGGTTGGAATCGTTGGTATTCCATCCTATGCACGGCTTATCCGCGGGCAGGTGCTCACGGTTGGGCAGCGCGAGTATGTTGAGGCGGCGCGTACCATTGGCGCCCCGGATAGCCGCATTATTACGCGGCATATCTTCCCGAATGTCACCGCGCCGCTCATCGTGCAGGCATCGATTGGTGTCGCGTTCGCAATTCTCGCCGAAGCGAGCCTGTCGTTCCTTGGGCTCGGTGTCCAGCCGCCCACACCAAGCTGGGGCGCCATGCTCGCCGTCGGCAAAGACTGGTTGCAGCACGCGTCCTGGATGGCGATCGGACCTGGTCTGGCCATCTTTCTGGTTGTTCTGGCGTTTAACTTTGTCGGCGACGGCATCCGCGACGCGCTAGACCCGCACCTGCAGCACCGGTAGAAGCTCGATTTCCCCGGAGGCATGTGCACATCGACGTAGGCGCGCACAATACTGAACGACTGTCAAATACCGGTAGGGGAGGCGGCTTGTCC
>JACCZH010000336.1 GCA_013696045.1 Chloroflexia bacterium | reverse complement strand
TGATGATCGATCTGTAGAAAAGCGTAAACAGGTGAGCAAGTGACGGACTCCCCTTCTGCACTCGTGCGTTTTGTGCAAGTAGCCTCAAAGCTGAAAGCGCTCCGCCGGCAGGGCTGGATTGACCGGGGAGTGTCCGCCTCGGAATCGGTAGCGGACCATTCATGGGCAGTTGCGCTTCTGGCCTGGACACTGGCCAGCGAGCGGAATGACCTGAACCGGAACAGGGTGCTGTTGTTGGGACTCATCCACGATCTTCCAGAGGCGCTGGCGGGCGACGCGACACCCTTTGATGTCCAGCGCGATGCGACGGCCAGGATATCCGCTTCCCATTTCTCCAGACCACCAACCTACTCGACGGCTGCGAAAGACCTGAAGCGTCAGGCGGAAGAGCGAGCTTTGGACGAGATGTTGTCCGGGTTGCCTGATACGATGCGGATCGAGATCCGCGCCGCATGGCAGGAGTACGAAGAGGCAGAATCCCCGGAAGCTCAGTTCGTCAAGCAGGTTGACAAGCTGGAGACGGTGATTCAGGCTGAAGCGTATGCCACGGGCCAGCCGGAGCTTCAGATCGAGTCTTTCCGCCAGGGAGCCCGCCGCGATATCCATGATCCGCAGCTTCGCCAGATTCTGGAAGAGCTACTCGACGGTTAATCGCTGGCTGCGACGGTCTGACGTTCGGTTGTGGATGTATCCCCGGCTGCATCTGGTCCCTGGGGACCGTCGCTCAGTTCGTAGGTGCGAACGTGTGGGACAAGCTTCGCGATGCACAGGGTGGCAAGGATAACGGCGCTGCCGCCGAAGATCATGGCCCCCTGCGGGCCGATCAGGCTGGCCGTCATTCCGGCTTGGAACTCTCCTAGGCGTGGTCCACCGGCCGAGAAAGCGGAGTGTGTGGCCGCAACCCGGCCGCGCAGTGCGTCCGGCGTCGCGAGTAGCCGCACGGTGTGACGCATCGTCATGCTGACAGCGTCCGAGAATCCCGCGCCAGCCAGACAACCCATGGCGAGCCAGATTGACGGTGAAAGACCGAATAGTACCAGGAAGAGCCCGTAGGCTACAACGGCGCCGATGATGACCCGGCCGGGCCTGGTGACCTGTGGCGCCAGGCTCATCATCGCGGCCCCGATAACCGACCCGGCAGCCGGCGCCGCAAGTAGGAGCCCGTAGGTCTCCGGCCCAGAATTGAACACCCTGTCAACAAAGATCGGCGCAAGACCGATCATCGAACCGAGCAATGTGGCCGAGAAGTCGATAAGCATGACGCCGTATATAACCGGGGTGACTTTTATGAAGTGTAACCCCTCACGTGCCGCCGCAAAACCCTTCAGGCGCATAACCGGGATCTCGAACTTCGTCCTCATGAGCAACAACGCTGTGATGGTCCCAAGAAACGTCAGCGAGTCGATCGCATAGGTTCCGGCGAGGCCGATAGTGGCGATTGCCAGTCCGCCAACCGCCGGACCTACCATCATTCCAACGTTGCTCGACAGGATATTGAGTGACATCGCCGAACTGAGCTTTTCCCTCGGCACGAGCGCCGGAAGAATCGCCTGCCGGGCAGGTTGGTCAAACGAAGAGACCACTGCAACCGCCGCCGCAACCACATAGATCATGCCTACGTTCACAACATCCAGCCACGTCGCGAGGGCCAGGCTGCCGCTCAAAAATAGCAGGATGGATTGGGTTCTGAGCATCAGTTTGCGTCGATCGCGGGAATCGACGACGACGCCACCGATCAGCGATGTGCATATCAGCGCGATGGCGCGCACGAGCCCAAGCAGGCCAAGCTGGAATGCTGAACCTGTGATCTGGTAGATCTGCCAATACAGCGCGGCCGCGTGCATCTGTGTGCCGAAGATCGAGATAAAACTGCCTGCCCACAAGAGACGGTAGTCACGATACCGCAGCACTTCGATAGGCAGCTCGCGCCGCTTCCTGGAACTGGGAACACTCAACCCGGGATTATCTCTCTAGCAGCCAAAAAGATGGCCCCAGCGACTGCTGAAGGCGGAGGACAGGATAACACACAGTGCGGCCGATCCAGTTCTCCGTTACCATGGAGAGACAGGCAATCTTGCCCATCTGGAGAGGAAACCCAATGTTACGCAATGTCATGCTTGGATTGACAGCCGGCGCGGCTGGGACTGTCGCACTCAACATCGTTACCTATCTGGATATGGCCGTCCGGGGAAGGCCGTCCAGCGGGGTGCCGGCCCAGATCGTCGACACGGCCGCGAAGAAAGCGGAGATCAGCCTGACTTCCGAGGACGAGGATGACGACGTGTTACAGGCACGCGAATCAGGTATTGGCGCGCTGCTTGGGTTCGTCAACGGGCTCGGTATCGGCGCCTTGTACGGGATGCTACGCCCTTTGATGGCGGGTGTTCCTCAGCCCCTGGCCGGTGTGGGCCTGGGCATTGCCGCCATGGCCGGTAGCGACGTGCCTGCAACGGCGCTCGGAGTCACCGATCCCAGGGAGTGGACGAAGGACAGCTGGATTTCCGACATCGTTCCGCACATGGCGTATGGACTGGTGGTCGCGCTCGTGTTCGACGCGTACAAAGACCGCCGGTAAGCGAAAGAAGCGTCGTTCTACGCGGTACAGGTGCTGAGGGCAAACGAAAGGGCGATACAGATCAGCGCCAGTAGCGTCATGCCCAACCCGAACGCCGTGCCCATGGCGGCAGCGCGTTTCTTCGAGAAGGTGTTTTGTGGCTGCTCGCCGGTCTCATCGCGCTCAGCGAAGGGGTTGGCGCCGCTCTGCTCGCGCTCGGAGGACGTTTCGGATGTCGGCTGGTCTTCGCGCTCGCTCATTCGTGTCCTTCCCCGGTGCGCGCCTCGTCCATGTTGACGTTACGATAGCGTACCTCGTCGTTGAGCAGGTAGTTCTCAATGGCCCAGGCGACGCCTGAATCTGTCACAGGCGGGATGATGGCATCGGCCACTTCGCGCACCTCTGCCGGGGCGTTACCCATCGCGAGTCCGAGCCCGGCCCAGATGAGAATCGACACGTCGTTCTCCTGGTCTCCGATCGCTATGACATCTTCGCTGGCAATGCCCAGCCGCGCCGCAAGAGACGCCAGCGCGGCACCTTTAGTGATTCCGGGCGCGGTAATCTCGTCGAAGTGAGCGTGAGAACGGACGATAGAGAGTGTGTCGGTGAAGTGTGCCGAGAGTGTGGCCAGCTCCTGGTCCACTACCAGTGGGTCGGCCACGAACTGAAGCTTGGTTGGTGGCGTGTGTCTCACGCGCTCGATCAATTCGGGTTCGATAACGACATCGGTCTCGCCGCCCGGATGAAAGCTAAGATAGAGATTCAGTTCGGGCCGGCGCTCCGTGACGCAGGTTTTTCCATCGATGAATGCCATGACGAAGATTCCGCTCTGCTGGAGACGTTCGATAACGTCGACCGCCAGATCGCACGGGATGCTGGTGTGGTCGTAAATCTCCCGGCTTACAGGATGCCGAACGAGCGCGCCCTGGTAGCAAATGATTGGGTCATCGATCCCCAGATCTTTGATAAACGGCAGCGTGGCGCTGAAAACACGGCTGGTGGCGACTGTTACCGTGATGCCTTGCGCCTTTGCCCGGCTGATTGCGTGTTTGACAGTCTCCGAGATCACCAGGTCGGGACCTATGAGGGTTCCGTCCAGGTCGAGAGCGAGAAGTCGATACGGCACAAGTACTCCGAAACGTTCGATAACAGCCGGGTTTGAGCGCACGTTGACGGTGCGGGCATATTCCTTCGTTGATATGTCGATCTTTCGCTGCTACAACATTGATGTTGTATTATTCGACTGCGCAAGGGTAGGAATTATTGCGTTTTGAGGTCGAGTTTTACGTCGATGATCGTGGTGATGTCCCAATGCGCGATTTTCTCGAATCGCTGCGTACATCCCAGCCGATATTGTATCGGCTGGCAACTGACGATCTCTTGAAGCTTGCTGACAGTCATTTTCATGGTCCTCCGTTGACACAGCAGGTGGATTCCTCCCACGGAATCTATGAGCTCCGAGTTGGCAGGGCTGACATTGCGCGAGTGTTCTTCTTTTTCCGTATGGGGCGCAAGATTATTGTGACGAACGGGTACGTCAAGAAGCGACAGAAGCTCGATCGTCGCGAAATTGAGCGAGCACGCCGTCTCAAATTCGATTGGGAAGAGCGACAATCATGACCCATCAACAATCCCGCCAGACTCATGTGTACACGCTTAACGACTACCTCGCCACGCTTACTGACGAAGAAAGGCGAGAAATCGCGGCGGCCGGGATCGCGAATGACTTGGCGATTCTTGTCTACCGCGCTCGCGAGCGCAAAGGACTGACCCAGAAGGAAGCGGCGACGCTGGCGTCGATGCGACAACAGGCCGTGAGCCGGCTTGAGCAAGCTGGCGCAAATATGCAGGTCATCACCCTTCGAAAGTACCTGGCCGCTCTGGGGTACACGCTGGAGATCTCTATCCGTGACTCGGATACCGGCGAGGTTGTCGAGAGCGTCGGTTCGCCGCTTGTCGATGAGCTCCTGCTCGCCGATTAACTGCCTGCTTATCGCGCCACGGCCCAATCGGCCGGATGGTTGGAGTAAATCAGGTCCTCGGTTCTGCGCTCGATCTCGATGGGGTCCACCGGAGCGCGGGCGACGCCGCTGTCGACAGCTGCCTGGGCGACGGCCACTGCGACGGCTGGGGCGACACGCAGGTCGAGGGCGTCCGGGATGATGTGGTCTGCCCGCAGCTCGGCCTCGGTGACGAGGTTGGCTATGGCGTGGGCGGCGGCAACCTTCATCTCGTCGTTGATGTCGGAAGCTTTGGCGTCAAGCGCACCACGGAAGACGCCCGGGAAGGCCAGCGAGTTGTTGACCTGGTTCGGGAAATCCGAGCGGCCGGTTGCCACGACGAGTGCGCCGGCCAGGTGCGCGAGATGTGGCAGGATCTCCGGGTTGGGGTTGGCCAGCGCCAGGACGATCGGCTTGGGGTTCATGACGCCAATGTGATCGGACGACATGATATTGGCTGCTGAGAGTCCCACGAAGACATCGCTGCCGCGCAGAGCATCTTTCAGGTCGCCTGATACTCGCTCCTGGTTGGTTTGGGCGGCCAGCTCGTCCTTGGCGGCGTTCATGCCCTCGGCGCGGCCGGTGTAGATTGCTCCGCAGCGGTCACAAATGATGACGTCACCGACTCCTGCACCCATGAGCAGCTTGGCTACCGCTATTCCGGCGGCGCCAGCGCCGTTGATGGTGACCTGGGCACTTTCGATGGGCGTCCCACGTAGCTTGAGCGCGTTCAGAACGGCTGCCAACACCACGATTGCCGTGCCGTGCTGATCGTCGTGGAAGATCGGCAGATCGAGTCGTTCCTTGAGCAATCTCTCCACCTCGAAGCAACGCGGGGCGGAGATGTCCTCCAGGTTGATACCTCCGAACGACGGCGAGATGTTGGCGACGATATCGGCGATGGCTTGTGGGTCACGCTCCGAGACGCAGATCGGAAAGGCTTCGACGCCGGCCAGCGTCTGGAAGAGCACAGCTTTGCCCTCCATAACCGGCAGGGCTGCCTCAGCACCAATATCTCCCAGGCCCAGCACGGCTGAGCCATCGGTAACAATCGCCACCAGGTTGGCCTTTACCGTGAGCTCGTAGACGCTCATCGGGTCGCGCCGGATCTCGACGGCTGGGGCGAGGGCGGCTGGCGGGACGTAGAGCACGTTGAGAATATGGTGATCCTTGATTGGAATCTTCGAGCGGATCTCAAGCACTCCACCGTGCTTGCGCCTCAGAGCCAATGACTCCTCACGCAAGCCTTCAGGCTTGCGTTTGGGACGCCCGTTCGATGCGCCATGCCGTCCGTCTCGTGGTGGCAAAACACCTTCATAGACGTAGCGGCGGGTGCGTTCAGCAACCATCTCCGGTGAAACATCGTGCTGTGCCTCGCCCGATTCAACAGCAGCTTGCACAACGGCGGCCGCGATGGCGGAGGCCACCCGGAAGTCGAAGATCCTGGGAATGATGTTGTCAGGATGCAGTTCGTGCTCGGGCACCAGCGCGGCTAGCGCTTCGGCGGCATAGAGCAACGTCCGCAGGCGGATATTGCGCGCGCCGCTATCGAGCAGGCCGCGAAAAATGCCTGGGAAAACGAGCGAGATATCCATCTGGTTGGGGTGATCGGAGCGTCCGGTGGCAACGACTCTCGCGCCAGCGTCCTTGGCGTCAAGCGGATCGATCTCCGGCGTTGGGATGGCAAGCGGCATCACAATCGGGTTGGGCGCCATCGACGCTATCATTTCGGGTGTAACAACCGAGCCGGTGCTGAGGCCGATAAAGACGTCGGCGCCCTTTAGAATCTCTTCAAGCGAGCCGCGCCTGCCCTCGCGGTTGGTTTCCTTGGCGAGATACGACTTGGCCCAGTTCATACGGTCTGGCCGGCCCGAGTAGATTGCGCCAGAGCGGTCACAGACAACGAGGCGTTTGAAACCGGCGCGATGCAGCAGACGGGCGACTCCGGTGCCTGCCACGCCTGCCCCGGCAATGACAACGCGAGTGTCTTCCAGCCTGCGTTCTGTCACTTTGAGCGCGTTGATGAGCGCCCCAAGGACGAGCACCGCGGTGCTGTGGTGCTGGTTGGAAAAGACCGGGATGGTACAGGCTTTTTCAAGATGATCGGCAATAGTGAAAGCGCGCGGCGAGCTGATGTCATCCAGGCAGATTGCGCCAAAGGTTGGAGTCAGGGCTGCGACGGTCTCGACGATGGCGAACGGATCAAGCTGGTCGAGACAGATCGGAAACGCATCAATGCCAGCGAACGTCTTGAAAATGACGCTCTTGCTCTCGGCCACCGGCAATGCAGCTTCTGGCGGGCCACCAGCGCTGCCGAAGAGGTCGGAGCCGTCAGTCACAATGGCGACGGTGTTACCCCGTGACGTCAGATCGAAGGCTGACTCCGGATGGGTCACAATCTCTAAACACGCCTCAGCGACACCGGGTGTATAAACGAGGCTCAGAATAGAGCGGTCTCGAATCGGGATCTTGCTCCCGACCCCAATCAAGCCATGGAATCGCCGTCGGTAGTCCAGTCCTTCGTCGCGGTCCTCGATAACGTACACAGGTCTCCGCTTCTAGCTCCACCTGGGTGGATCGGGATCATTCTTCAACACTAGATTGTACGACCGGGGAGCGCGCTAGTCACCCCTTATCGTAAGTTCTCAGTTGTCATCCCAGTGAACGAAGGAAGACAGTCGAACGTTATGTCACTCCGACGGCGACTCGATGATAGCCGGACGCGCCGTCGGGAATCGGATTGGCGGTCTCCTCGGTCTGGATCGTGCCTTCACCGTCGATTGCCCGGACGCGCAGGGTGTAGGCGCCCTCGCCTGGTGGCGACCAGACGGTGCGCCAGATAACCCAGCTCAGCGGAGCGATTTGCTCGACACTATCGACCGATTGCCAGGATTGCCCATTATCGGCGCTGATCTGGACATCCTGGATGCCGCGGTCGCCAGCAAAAGCCACACCTCCCAGATCCACCAGTCCGGGATCGACGATTGCTCGTTCAGCAGGGATGTCAAAGCGCGACATCGTCTTGATGGTCGCCTCTTCCGTCCAGCCACGCTCCTGCCAGTAACCGCGAAACGTCTCGACCAGTTCGATGCGCCGCAGCCACTTGCCGTTCTTGATGCCGTATTTGCCGGGCACAATCAGCCGCGCAGGAAAACCGTGCTTGTCCGGTAAGCGCTCGCCGTTCATCCTGTAGGCGACGATCGTGGTTGGCTCAAGAGCTTTGGACATCGGGAAAGAATCGTTGTAGCCGTCGGTTCCGAAGAAAGCTACCTTCTGAGCCTGCGGCCGTATGCCGGCCTCGGCCAGTACATCGGACAGTTTTACGCCCGTCCAGACTGCGTTCGAAATCAGTTCGCCGCCGACTTCGTTAGAGATACAGATCAGGGTAGCCGTCTGTTCAACGGACGGCAGGCTGAGCAATTGCTCGTAACTCAGGGTGACTGACTGCTCAACCAGCCCCCGGATGTCGAGCGCCCAGTTGCTCAGCTCCACGGTGGGATCGATGAAATTCTTAGAGATTGTGTAAAAGGCTGGGATTGGCGTAATCGGCAACGGGATGGTGTTACTGCCGCCTCCAATGACACCGGAACGCGCGTCGCTAACGAAGCGGCCCAGATAAGCGAGACTGGCCAGCGCCACCGTTCCAGTGCCTAGCCAGCCCAGAAACTGGCGGCGGTGCAAGTCCGCGGGCGGAGCATCGGCCTGCACCTCGCGAGGTACGGTCCAGGCGCCGCTGATGACGAGGTAGCTTACGTGCATCGCAACCGCGAAGACCAGGAAGTCGAGAAAGAGCGTCCAGGCGATGGCGATTAACTCCTGATTGGTCAGGGCAATCGACGTGCCGAACGATGTTGCCAGCAGAGCGAAGATGACGGCGGGAATCCAGAGCGAAACTGTCAGCGTCAGGATGCGACGAATCCGGTCCGCCGTGGACGTCTGCATACCTGGTCCGCGGTCCAGGCGCGCGAACAGCGCTCCAGCAGCGATCATACCCAGGATGACGGACAGGAGCAGAAGTGCCTTGGCAAGTCCCTGAAACAGGCCGAGGAGAAACGAGAAGATGCCGATGGGCATAAGCTGGAGCGTTGCTCCAGCAAGCAGTTCGACCAGAGAGCGTGTTTCGCTGACGTTGCGCAACAGCAGCATGAACACCACCATGAACAGCCCGGCAATTGCGCCGCTGACGGCCAGGTACCTCTGTGTTTGTTGGGACGTGTGTGCGTTCACAGTGGAATACTTTCCAGAATAGTCGATGAGATCGCGTTTCGGACCAAGGCTACATCCGCCGTCTTACGATTTTGTTACCTGATAGTACGGATCGGCGGTTCACCAGGTTGACGGACCGGCAGCATGTACGTACACTCCAGGCAGAATGCCTTATGACGCCGAACGACCGGAGAGAGACATGGCAGCGCTCCCCAGACCCGCCGGCGACGTACCCTACCCGCTGAGCTCGAAGCCGCCGGTCATCAAGCTCATTACGAGTGAATCGGCCAGCAATCCATTTGCTCTTACGGTCGCAGCTGCATGGTCATGTTACGGATCACGGCCGGCCAGGGTTGAAAACGTGCTGAAACTGATGGACCCCGGCCTGGATGGTGCTGACGAGCTGAGACCGGCGCGCCGGACGCGCGCGGAACGGCTCTATCGCGACCTGTTCGAGGCCGGCCACCACACGACGTTCCAGCACGCCAATTTCGTCTTTGTGCTAGACGGCATCTCGCGGCTGGCGATCTGGTCGTTTTTCCATCATCATCCGCACTACAACTCCGAACAGGTGAGCCAGCGCTACCGTGAAGTCTCCGGGAAGGTCATGGTGACTCCCGACTTGACCGAGCGCCAGGAGGCGATCTATCGCTCGGCGATGGACCGTGCTCTTCAAGGATATCGCAGCCTCAATGAGATGTTGACTCCCGACATTACCGAGCGCTACGGCAGTATCTTTCCGGCGCGAGCCAAGGCCAGAGGTCCCGAGGCCGAAGAGCGCGTGGTCTCGGCGGTGCAGAAAAAGACTCAGGAAGTCGCTCGTTATGTTCTACCGCTGGGCACTCCAGCGCACATGTACCATACGATCAATGGGCTGACGCTGCTGCGCTACTACGTTCTGGCCAACCAGCTTGATGTGCCGACTGAGGTGCGCTACATCGTCAACCAGATGGTCGCCGAGGTGCTGAAGATCGACCCGAATTTTCTCGGCGGACCCAGTTTCCCGCTCGATCTTCAGATTCTCGGGATGCCAGATACGCTGGAGTATGAGGTGCTGGCCAATCTCCAGGATTCTGTCAAGCAGACTCCGGAGGAGACCTTCTTCGACGAGTTCGATGCGCAGCTGAACGGTCTCGATTCGCGCCTGGTGAGCCACGATCCAGAGTCCGAGCGGGTGCTGGCAGACGCCGTGCGCGCCGTGCTTGGGAGATCGTCTGACGAACTGCCTGACGGCGCTGCTCTGGCGGCGGTGCTCGACCCCGCGCAGAACCATTACCTCGGCCATCCCCTCTTCCTGGCGATGAACAGCAAGCTTATGCAGACGCTGACGCATGTCAGCTTCACGTTCCAGAAGCGCATCAGCGGGGCTGAGGAGGCGCAGAACCAGCGTCACCGTGGAACACTATCGTCGAGTCCGATCCTCTCCGCGCATATGCGGCGTAATCCGGACGTGATCGTGCCCTACGACGTGCAGCGCAGCGAGGCGGCGCTGGAGGAATATCACGCGACGGTCCAGGCACTCTGGGACGCCAAGAACATGCTGCTGGATGACGGCGTTGAGTCCGAGAAAGTGCTGTATCTGCTGCCTAACAGCCACAACGTGCGCTTCTACGAGACCGGCACACTCTTGAGTTACTACTGGAAATGGGTCAAGCGACTCTGCTTCAATGCCCAACGCGAGATCTTCGACTCCGCCTACCAGGAAACCCAGCAAGTGAGTCAGCTGCTGCCCCGGATTGGTGAGTACATCAGCCGGCCACCTTGTGTTGTGCGTTCCGCGGCGGGAACGAAACCGTTTTGCCCAGAGGGTGAGCGCTACTGTGGCATTCCTGTCTGGCGCGAGTATTCGCCGGATACGATCGTGTTGCGCCGGGTACTCTAGCGCGACATATCCCCGCTACATTGTCATCCTGACGGAGGGAAGGATGACTACCTCGAGGTCGATACTCTTCTCATGTCGCCGATATCCGAGAGCGTGGAATGACACAGGCTACTCCCCCTACGGGATATTCCGGGACAGATGGTACGATGATTCCATTGGGACCCTGGCCAGGATTGGCGTGGAACGAGGGAGAAGAGCAGCATGGATTTCAGCGGCGAGGAAACGATCAAGGCGCCACGAGCGGACGTTTGGGCCTTCCTGATGGATCCGCACAAGTCGACCGAGTGTGCCCCCGGCCTTCAGAGCGTTGAGGTTATTGACGAGAAACATTTCAAGTGCACGGTTCGAGCCGGTGTCGGCATGATCCGGGGCAATTTTAACTTCGATGTCGTCTGGCAGAACATGGACGAGCCGAGCCACGCCGAGATGGTTGCCAACGGCACAGCCGCCGGTTCAGCGGTGCAGATGAACAGCACCATGGATCTCGAAGACGACGGTGACGGAACCATCATGAAGTGGTCGGCCAATGTGCGCGTCAGCGGCAAGCTGGCCGGCGTCGGCGGGCGGTTAATGAGCCCGGTGGCGGACCGCATGACCAAAGACATCTTCGGCTGCATCCGCTCCAAGCTGGAAGCCGGTAACGCCTAACCACGTCGCGACACGAAATCGTGTAGATCCCGGTAAGGGAAAGGACACGCCTTCTTCCGCCGGGATTCGATCACTCGGTCTGTGTGGCGCCCTCAAGGGAAGCCGCGCTGCGTTTGTCCCTTCTCATAAGTCCACACGGGTGGAGTCTCGGCAAACAATCCCTAAATATGCGTGTTGCGCTCCCAGTGTTTGTGGAAGTATCGTAGCGATTACTCGCTCGAGCACGGACAGGTTGGGATTGATTCCCGGTGAGGAGTGATAGATGAGCGGAATGCCGCCGGTTCAACCTCGTTCACGGGAGATGGAAATCGTGCGGGTGCTCTTCAACCGGCACTTGCTGGACCGCGCGGTGAACCTGGCCGAAGCGCGCTGGCCAGGTTCGGGTGAAATGGTGCGGTTGGCCTATACATGGACAGACCTGGAGCCAGGCGAGCGCAGACAACGTCTTGAAGAATTGGGGCCTGAAAAGATCCTGGAATACAGGGCATTCGCCGATTTGCACCCCGATCTGGCACAGGTGATCGATAACCTTGAAGCTCGTGGTGGTCTGTTAGCCTCCCCCGATGTCGTTGAGCTGGAGCGTGACATCGAAGCAGCGATGCCCGAATCTACTGCTCACGTAGTGCGGTCCAAGCTAATGGAGCCCGAACCGGAAGAGGATGATCCAGGGCCTTCCGGCGCGGGGTTGGCGGAGCCGTCCGTCGACGATTCTCCAACGCCTGAGATCGAGCTATCGGATCTGGCGAGCATTGATGCACGACTGGACGATTTCAAGTCTACCGCTCAGGATCGCAGGGCCGAGAGCCTGGCGACCGGCGCCGAGACGCTTGAGCGGGTGCGGGCGCGACTCAATGCGTCAGCGCGCCGGGTAGCGTCTGGCCCAATAGGCTCAGGACCGTCGTCCGTTCAACTCTCTACCCGGTTGCCGGCTGCCGTTACGGCCACTCCGGGCGCCGCTCAAAGCACCATTGTCATCGACGAGGGACGCTTTACGCCCCCTCCCGGTTATTGGTTGGAGCAGCTAAGCGATAATCAGGTGGTTGTTGCCGGCGGACGCATTCTTCCACCGTCGGATGATGAGCTGGTGGCTCTGGCGAACGAGCTCGGGCTTGGATTGGCAGAGTTCGTGGTTGAGCCAGGCGCGACACGAGCGTTGTTTGGTGGGTTGGAGCGCAATGGCGGTGTTGTTGAGGTGGCTGTCGGAGCGCTGCCAACGGCATTGGCGGCCCCAAATCTGGTGGTCGTGCGCGGCAGGTTGTTCGCGAAGGTGCTGGAGCGTTTACGAGCAGGCATGTGCGACATCCCCGGTACAAGAGCCACGGTGCGGCTTGATCCTTCAAGCCGTGTGTTGATCGTGCCGGCATAGCTCCGTGTTATGCCGGCACGATCAGCGGTTGCCAAGTTGTGTGGTCTTCGTAGTGGCGTAATTCATTGCGCCCCCTTTCCGCCCAGACCAGCGTGGGTAGCCAGCCAGGCGCAATACATTGAGCCGCTATGCCTGACGAGATTACTCTTCGCACACAAAAAAACGCGGGGCCGAACCGGTCCCCGCGTAAATGTTCGTTTTGCAATGGTGTGACACAAGAGTGCCACTCTTTCGCCGACAGTACTGCCGGTATCCATTTGACGGTCTGCGTTATACGCTTCCGTCTGCTCTATTGAATTGGTTTCTGTTGCCGGCCGTTGGACGCTGAGGGCGATCCGTTTCCGAGACCTGTCTTGGCAAGCTAAGATGTTTGTTCTTGAGGTGGAATGCCAGAATCAGACGTTCGGCCGCAGGGTGTCATTGAGAAGTGGACAGCGAACCCAGAGCGAGTGGGTACTGCCCGTTGCGCCACGATAACGTGTCATCCGCTTGGCCTCCTCTCTTTTGCTGTCGTTCGATCGACTGTGTATTCATCATATCTACAGCGAACACGCGATTCAAGATCGTTCAGTTTGTAACGAACATTATGGCAAGATACTTTCAGCCTGCATCAACGCCAGCGTTTTGGCGAATGCGTTGACCGTCAAATCGATGTCCTCCTGAGAGTGGGCAATTGATGTGATGCCACGGCTGTTAAAGAGCGCGACACCCTCAAGCATCATGCCGACATTCAATGCGGTTGCCAGCCCGCCGGAGGTC
>JACCZH010000328.1 GCA_013696045.1 Chloroflexia bacterium | reverse complement strand
GCCCGAGTGAGATGATGGGGAGGAGTGCGCCACATTTGGAGCGACCAATGATGTTCCGGCCGGCGAACCGGTACCCTGGTTGTTCCTTCGTTGGAACTGAGCTCCCAGTAAAGCGCATTCGCATCGCACTCGTCATGGTCTGCCACGATTCGAATCCATCTGAGGTAACTCTACTTATTAAACCTTAGGAAGTACTGTGCCGAGACTGAGAGCCTACTGAACGTTTCCTGAGAATTTACTGAGACAATATGTGCCTTTTAGGCAACGGTAAGGGTAGAGACCACCTATTTATGGACACAATGATCGAGTGTAACGTCTCGATTTGACACTCTTGCGATCGAACCGGTTATGTCGTCAACCTATGTCCGTTCGGCCAGGGCACGCTCGGCGCGGCACTGGCTGCGCAATGGCATGGGAGCGCGGGGCAGGCTGACGGTGAAGGAAGTGCCCTCACCAGCTTGAGTGTCGACCTCAATCCGGCCACGCTGCGCCTCAACCAGCGCCTTGGCAATTGCCAACCCCAGGCCTACTCCGGTGCCTTGCCGGGCGAGGTCGCCGCGATAGAAACGCTCAAAGATGTGCGGCAACATATCGGCGTCAATTCCGGGGCCGGAGTCACTCACCGTAATGTGCGCCCACTGGAGTGTGGTGCTGGCGCTTACCACGACCCGTTCACCGGCGGGAGTGTATTTGATCGCGTTGTCGAGCAGGATCAGGACTACCTGCTTTAACGCGTCGCGGCTTCCGGCAATGGTGACATCCCCGATGCCATCGCAAACAATCGGGCGGGTGGTGTCAATTAATCGCGCCTGGCGGCAGATCTCTTCAATGACGGGCTTGATCCGCACCCGCTCACTGGAGAGTGGCCACTCGGCATCGGCCCGCTGGAGGACCATCAGGTCATTCACCAGCCGCATCAGCCGCTCGCACTCTTCAATGATATCGGTGACAACTTCGATGTGATCCTCATGGCTGATCGGAGGATCGCGCCGTAGCAGCTCAAGGTTACCGCGGATGGTTGTCAACGGCGTGCGCAATTCGTGCGAGGCGTCGGCCGCGAATCTGCGCTGGGCGTCCAGGGTGCGCTCGGCATGGCTGAACGCGGCTTGCAGCTCGGTAAGCATGACGTTCATGGTGGTGGTGAGCCGTCCGAGCTCGTCGGGCGGGCCGGTGTATTCAACCCGTTGACTGAAATCCCGTTCCTGGCCGATCTCCTGTGCGGTCTCGGTGATGCGGTTGATCGGACGCAGGGCGGTGCCCGCCAGTAGCCAGCTGATTCCGAAGGCGACCAACGTGACGACACCAATGCCGATGATGACGGCGTCACGAAGAGTATCTAGCGAGTCATCGTGGTCTGCAATCGAGCGCGCCACCTGGATGATACCGATGATCTCGCCGTTGGAACGGATCGGTTGATTGAACACGAGAACACGGCCCGCCTCGGTTTCAGAGGCCTCGGTCCAGTCCTCGCCACTCTGGACCGCCGCGAGTCCCTCGTTGCTGAGTGGTATCTCGAAATCCGCCAGGTTGTCGGTTGAATCCACGATTTGTCCGGAGGGGTCGCGGGTCTGGGCGAACGTCCTGGGGGTCGTGACCCGGCCGGGAGGCACGCGAACACGGTCGATCTGGAATTCGCTGGCGCCGATAATCGTTTTGGCTTGCTCGGCTAGCGCGTCCTCGCGGACGTTATACGTGAGCCTGGAAACCGCGATGTAGAGGATAGCTCCGCTCACAAACAGTGTGAGCGCCAGAATCGCGCTGAACAAGAGTGTTAGTCGAAGCCGGATGGACATTGCGTTCCCAACCGCTGGTGTGCTGTATTCTGTCCGAGGATGCTCGATCCGGTCGCCCTCGGACAGAATACCCGATGCTCAAATGCATATTCCATTCGTCCGAACAGGCGGCGCTGCGCGCGTCGTTACTCGTCTCGCAACACGTAGCCGACGCCGCGGACGGTCTGGATAAGCCGGGGCTCGTCGTCAGTTTCCATCTTGGTGCGCAGGTAGCCAACGTATACCTCGAGCACGTTTTCATAGCCGTCGAAATCATAGCCCCAGACATCTTGCAGAATGCGATTGCGGGGTAAGACCCGGCGAGGATAGCGCAGTAAATAGGAGAGCAGATCGAACTCGCGCGGGCTCAGCTCAAATGCTCTATCCCCACGTCTGGTTTCGCGGGTGACCGGGTTAAGATAGAGGTCGGCAAATGAGAGTGGCGATTCGTTGTCTCCGGTGTCGGAGCGTCGCAGCAGTGCCCGCACCCGCGCCAGGAGCTCGGCCGGCGCGAATGGTTTCACCAGATAATCATCTGCGCCGCTGTCGAGACCCTTCACCCGGTCGCCAACGGCGTCACGGGCGGTGAGCATCAAGATTGGCGCGGAATCAACGGCGCGCATGCGTTTGGCCACTTCGATCCCGTCAAGCCCTGGCATCATCCAATCGAGCACGACAACGTCGGGCCGCTGGCTCTGTGCCTGGCTAAGGGCTTCGTGCCCATCACCGGCGGTTACGACCGAATAGCCCTCATAGGTGAGCGTCCGGCGAAGCATGTCGGTGATCTTGCGATCGTCGTCCACAACAAGGACGGTTGTCATCGTTACGTCTCCCTTATCCGCTGCAGTTCCATGTTGCAACTGCTTCCCAAGCCCCGGAGGCGTGCCCTTTCTGGTTATGTTACTCCCTAGTATGACAGGACGCGCCAAGTGTCGTTGCAGCTGAACAGTGCCAGAACGCTGTCATAGTTACATTTACGTGTGTACAATGGTGGAGAAATTCGCTACCAACCTCCAGTGAACGCATCCGTTTGCCCCTCATCCAACGGGTGCCGGCACGGAAAGAGGATGACCATGGAGATCCGGTTCGGTCGTCCGATTGTCAGCAAAGATGGTGCGCGCGCCGGCATCGTCGCCGGCCTTGTCCTCGACACCGAGTGTCGTTGGGTGCGCCAAATTGTGGTTCTTCATGGAGCCGACGAGCGCGTTATCCCCTTTCACACGATCGTTGGTGTAAATGAGGATGGCATTCTTGATCTCAATGTAACCGCCTTTGAGGTGCAGCAAATGACGCGCAGCGACAGCGCCACATCCGCGGGTGTCGGACAGAGTGTCGTTCCATACACCTCCTGGGTGAGTGGTGAGGGCATGGCGCCAACCTACACACCCAGCGTTCCCGATAACCATCCATATCATTCGCCTGCGGCGTCCGATCCTGACGTTGTCGAGATTGACAGCGAGATCGTCGTGACTGGTCCGGATGGCAAGGTGGTCGGCACGATTGCCGGCCTTGCGGCGGACGAGAACGGCTCAATCCAGGAGCTGGTGATCGGCGCCGGCTTTCTCCGGCCCGACATCCGGGTTGACATGAGCTCGGTCACGTATTCCGAAGGCAGTTACGTCTCGCATCTCTTGTAAGCATGCAACGCTGCTGGCCCGGCGGCCGGAAACGCCCTTGTTTACCATCAAGAGACGCTTTGGTTGCATGTGTCTTATACTAATGAAGTCACAATGAGAGTGACTACGAGGTTACGGACGTATCTTTGCTAACCGCTCGGACCCTCTCGCCAGGCTATCGTATCCCTCACGTGAGACCAACAATGCACGATTTCCAACCAGCGGACGCCAGCTCTGGCAGGCTCCGTTGATGTAACTCGCCTGCCGCTCCGAACGATAGAGGATTCCACGTGGATTACACCGTCGCCCTCCCGACAACGGATGATTCAGTGTGGAATCAGCGGCGGCGTTCCCCTGCGCCTGGAGCGACTTGCGAAAAGATGACACTACTCAAGGATTCTGAAAACTGCTCTCGAGGCGGGACGTCAGGGTAATGGCCGATTCCAACTTTCTGATCAACATGACCATTGCGCTGGCGGCGGCATTCATGGGGGCGACCATTGCGGCGCGCCTGGGGCAGTCGACCATTCTTGGCTACATCGTGGGCGGTATTGTTATCGGTCCGTTCACTCCGGGATTTGTCGGTGACGCGGTGGCGGTGGAGACCCTGGCAGATATTGGCATCATTCTGCTTATGTTCGCCATCGGCGTGCAGTTATCCATGCGCGAACTTATGCGGGCCGGCAGGGTTGCGCTTCTTGGTGGCTCGGCGCAGGTTCTCTTGACAATCGCACTTGGATATTTAGTCGGCATCGCGTTGGGCTGGTCGCCATTGCAAGCCCTGTTTTTTGGAGCAGTGATCTCCAATTCGTCGAGTACCGTGCTCAGCAAAGTGCTTGGGGAACGCGGCGAAGCCGGCTCGGTGCACGGGCAGGTTGGACTCGCCTGGTCCACCATCCAGGATCTCAGCACCATTATCCTGGTGGTGGTGCTGACTGCATTATCAACTGGCGGCGATGGCGTATTGGTGGATCTGCTCTGGGCGACCGGAATGGCGGTGCTCTTCCTGGTCCTCCTGGTGCCGGTAGGGTCACGCATTCTGCCGTGGTTCTTTGCGCGTGTGGCGGCGCTGCAGAACCGTGAAGCCTTCATTCTCACCGTGGCAACGTTTGCGCTTGGCACCGCCTACGTGTCGTCGCTATTCGGTCTCTCGCTGGCGCTGGGCGCGTTTGTAGCTGGAGTCGTCGTCAGCGAGTCAGACCTCTCGCACCAGATTCTCGGCGAGGTTGAACCGTTACGCGATATTTTCGCGGGGCTGTTCTTCGTCTCGGTCGGGATGCTGGTGGATCCCATGTTTGTCATCCGCAATCTCCCGTTGGTCTTGCTAACACTGGCGCTGATTGTGCTGGCAAAGGGATTGATGATTGCGCTGATTTCCCTGTTGTTTCGCTATCCCGCGCGCGTCGCGATGTTGATTGGTGTCACATTGGCGCAGTCGGCGGAGTTTTCATTTCTACTCGCTCGCCTGGGCGCGGATCTCGACGTGTTGACTCCAGAGATTTTCAGCTTGCTGCTGGCCGGAGCAGCCGTGAGCATCGTGATATCACCGGCTCTGCATAGTGCGGCGGGGCCGTTTGGACGCTGGCTGGAGCAACGCACTGCTGCCAATTCCCCATTGTCCTGGCTTCCAGTCACTGATGAAGCGGAGCCGCCATTACGCGGACACATGGTTCTTTGTGGTTATGGGCGCGTTGGCGGGGTAATTGGCGACGCTCTCACCCGCCGCGGATTCCCCTTTGTGGTGATCGAGCAGGATCAGTACATTGTGCGCAGATTGCGCGAGCAGGGCGTTCACGCATTATTAGGGAATGCAGACAATTACGCGCTGCTGGACCAGGTACACCTCGAGCATGCGAGAGTGCTGGTAGTGGCGACGCCAGACTCGCTGGCGGCACGCCGGATTGTGGACCGGGCCAGACAAATCAACCCGCGCTTGAACATCGTGGTCCGGTCGCACGATCAGGCTGAGAGCGCGCGGCTTGCCGATCTGGGCGTGAATGAGACGGTCGTCGGTGAGCTGGAGCTGGCTCTGGAGATGACCCGTTTCACCCTGCGCCGCTTCGGTGTCGGCTCCCTCGAAACCCAGGCTATCGTCCAGGGGCTGCGCAGTACCCACGCCAACCAGATCCGGGATATCCAGGACGAGTCAAGCTAGGGTGCTTATCAGCGATGCATTGCCTGTGCTAGACTCCCGGGCATCCGAGTCAGACGGACGGCCTTCGCGCAGACAAGGTACGGACCATCATGGAGGTGTCTTCTCATTCGCGCATCGGTGGCAGCCCGGCTCTTCACGATCACTGGGATGAGCAGCTGGAGTCGGTCTATGCCATGTCGGTTGAGATTGCCGGGCTGCGGCAAACCGGTGAAGTCATGGACCGGGCGTGGTAAGCGCCGGTACGAACGCGACCTGGCAGAGACAAATGTCTTCATGCTACCAATCGCCCAGATGATCAGGTGAAGGGTGCCGCTGCACCCGTTGTTTACACCCGCAGACGCCGATGTGGACGGGTATGGGTTATCAGATGTACCCGAACACCGGCGGAAAGACGATCACGACAATCGCTGCCCATATCGCATAGACCGGCAGGTAGTTCGTCTGCCACCGTTCGAGGACCGCGAACGATCCGCGCCCTCTCAGAAAGCGGACGTAGAGCACAGCGGACCACGCCAGGTTGACCAGAAGAATCACGTTCACACCCAGCACCGCCACGCGGTTCGGGCTGAAGCCGAATTCGGCAGTGCGCGTGGCGATGGCCCACAGCGCTACCGCGTTGGCCAACAGCGCACTGACCACCAGTACCACCTGCATCACATCGAAGGCGTCAGGGGGCGACCGGGGGTCCCGAGCGGAGACGGAATAGAGCAGGAGGCCAAGGACCACCACCAGGAGCAGGTCGAAGGCAAGGAGCACGTCCCGCTCAATGTCGACTCCGCGTCCGGTCCACAGCATGGCCCCGAGAAACGTGACCAGCATAGCGGCAAACAGAGGTGTGAAGAGGCGCGTCAACACCGGCGCCATGTTCTCGATCACGCTTTGCTTGGCCTCCACCAGCCAGGAGGCGACCACGACGGCCCCGGCCGCTCCGCACGGCAATAGCCACGACTGGAAGAAGGGCTCGATGTCGATCCCGATGGACTGGAAGGTCAGCGCCATGAACCCCGTGAGCACGCCGCCGCCGAGGGCGATCAGCACGTAGTAGATGAAGAGCTCCCCCGAAAATCGAATGAAGTCCATGCGGCCCCCGGCCTGGCTCCAGCGGCCGCCAGCGTACGCGATACCCACCGCCAGCCAGAGCGCGATCGGCAGATGCAGCGCCGTAAGCACCTCGGTGGAGCCTTCCGGGGCGAACGGATAGACGTTGGCGAATACACCCGCCGCGACGAACGCCACGGCTAGCCAGCGAAGTGTGCTGGGGGCGAGGCCGCGTTTCCAGGCAAAATAGCCGGTCAGGAGGGGTAGCACGAAGAGACTCAGGTTGCGGGCGTAGAAGCCGGCGTCCTGGTCCAGTTGCATTCCGAAGAGCGCCGGCGCCTTGATGGCCACGGCTGCCGCCACTGCCAGGCAAAAAGCGACGATGGCATCCGTTCGGACCCGAGCTCGTGAGTCCCCGGATTCCGAAGGGACGACAAACTGCTTCCAGAGGCGGTCCGCATGCTCGAGCGCGAACTCCCGTGAGAGGGCGTCGAGGTCGCCCATGCGCTTCACCGCCACCAGGAACGCTTCATCGGTGGCGAGCCCCGCGTCGATCAGGACCGCTACCTGCTCGCGCAGATGGTCTTCCAGCTCCGATACATCGACGGAGTGGATCGCCTGGCGGCGGCGCAGGTAGGTTCGCCATTGGTCGATCTGCGCCTCGAGCGATACCGCGTGACCTGAAGCCAGCAACGTCAAGCTCCCTCTGGAAGTGGCGCGGCTGACGCCGGAAGGCTGGCCGGAACGGGAAGGGAGAGCGTCTGCCAGATGCCCCGTAGCGTCGCGTCCACCGCTTGCCACTGCCTGCGTTCCTCCGCGAGCTGAGCCCGGCCCTGGGACGTGATCCCGTAGTACTTGCGACGGCGGCCAGTCTCCGCGACTTCCCACCGCGCCTCGACGTGGCCGAGCCGCTCGAGCCGGTGCAGAACAGGGTAGAGCATCCCGTCCGTCCACTCCATGCGCCCTCCAGACAACTCCCGAACCCGCTGGAGGATCGCGTAGCCGTAGCTGTCCTCTTCGGCCAGGATCGCCAGGACGATCGGGGTCGAGGAAGCGGCTATCAGGTCCTTGTTGATCTCCATGATTTCACCCGTCGCGTGGCGCTAATGAGCTCAGTATGGGCTACATAGCAGCATTATACATGGCAGTATTAGGTAAGCCCGGGAGGGTGCTCCCGTACAGCGCACCGAAACAGCAAGGCCGATCCGAGAAACATCGTGATGATGGCGCCCATGATTCCGACGGCGAGCACGCCGATGTACATCACGTTAGCGGAGCTGTCCTAACTGCCGGCAACAGCCGTCCCGAAGATGCCAACGGCAAGTTCTGCCCATACGAGGAAGAGCGCTGCCGCGAGTGCAAGACCGACGGCGAGTCGATGCGCACTACCAACCTTCCTCGTTATCAGCTCATACGCGAGACCAGTGCCGAGTAGGAGGGTTCCCACGACAATGAAATCGCTGAGGGTCCAGACCACTTCATCGGAAAACTGCATCGCCAGCAGAGGCACCATCAATATCAACGCTGTTGCGAGCACAATGCCGACAGCGGATCGGTAGGCGGTCAAGGTCGTCTTCATCGCTTCCTCCAGGGTTGAGAGATCGGGTTTCCAAAGATCCGGGCGCATCAGCGTCCGTAGCACGGCGTGCATTCCCGAGCTTACATAGCAGCATTATACATAGCAGTACTAGGTAAGTAAAGAACCGCGAGTTCGAGGAGTATGGCCGCGGGACAATGCCTCGCATTGAGGACCAAGGCAGCGAGGAATCGTCCCTCCAAGTAGTCGGCTTTGCTAACCGGGGCGGTGTCGGTGAGGGGATGCATCCGCGTCTGCACGTCCCTCTCCGCCTCATCGCCGGCTACGTCCGCGGCCACCAGAAGCCATATCAGGCTGCCAAACACAGTGACGGCCGCGATGACGAATGGCGCATTGAGGAAGTGATCGCGAGCGGCCAACCGGCGGACCTTCGTTGCCGAGGACTGGAAATACCTGAATCTGGAGACGCTGCTCCAGCA
>JACCZH010000308.1 GCA_013696045.1 Chloroflexia bacterium | reverse complement strand
GGCTTGAGAGATGAAGGCATGACAGACAGAGTAGGGAGCGGGCAGACATGGCGATTCGCATCGTGACCGGCGGTATTTCACAGGAGACGAACACCTTTCAGCACGAACTGACATCGTTGGAGGATTTCCAGAAAGGCTCCAGCCGGATCGACCGCGGGCAGGACATTCTCGATCTCGAAGGCACGGGGACAATTTATGGCGGCATTATCGACGAAGCCAAAAAGAACGATGTTGAGCTGATCCCGACCACCTTTGGACGGGCGGTTCCAGGCGGGCCAGTCACCCGTGAGGCGTTCGAGACCATGCGCGACGAGATCGTCGAGGGTATCCGCAATGCTGGGAAGATCGATGGTGTGTTGCTCGGTATCCACGGCGCGATGGCGCTCGAGCACCTGCCGGATGGCGAAGGCCCGCTTCTTACTGCTATCCGCGAAGTTGTCGGTCCAGAGATCCCGATCGTTGCGCCGCTGGATCTGCACACCAACCTCTCGGACGAGATGATGGAGCAATGCGACGCCTTTGTCGGCTACAAGCATTACCCCCACATCGACACGCCAGAAACCGGCGCGCGGGCGATGGAAATCCTGCTGGCGACGATCAAGGGTGAGATCACTCCGGTGATGGCATATACACGCGTGCCGCTCATCGCGCCCAATCAGTCGATGGTCACCACCTGGCAGTCGCCGCTCAAGAAAGCCATCGACCGGGCGCGCGAGATCGAAGCGGAGCCAAACGTTGTGGCCGCGACCGTGCTTGGTGGTTTTCCGTTCTCCGATCAGGAGTTCACCGGTGTGGCGACGATTGTGGTGACGAACAACGACAAGGCGCTGGCCAAGCAGTACGCCGACGAGCTGGCCCAGATGTGCTGGGATCTGCGCGAGGATTTTGCCATTCACCCAACCCCGATTGCGGATGCCATTGCCGAGGCGATGGCCGGCGAATTCGGTAGTGTCTATGTGCTGGCCGACATTTCAGACTCCGGAGCGAGCGGCACGGCCGGCGATGGCACGGCGGCGCTCAAGGGGTTACTGGAAGCCAATGTGCGCTCGGCGGCCGTCGCCCAGATCATGGACAAGGCCGCGGTGCAAGCCTGCATCGACGCCGGTGTCGGCGCAACCGTGACGCTCTCGGTTGGCGGCAAGCATGACGGTCTGCATGGCGATCCAGTTGACGTGACCGGCATGGTGCGCCTGATACACGAAGGTGGCTTTCTGATGGCCGGCCCGATGGGCGCCGGCACGCGCTCAAGCCGTGGGCGCACGGTGGTGCTGGAGATCAATGGTCCGGGCGGTATCGAATTGCAACTCACCGACCTGCGCGGCCACCCGAATGATCTGAACTTCTTCCGCGCCTTCGGCATCGAGCCGACAGAGCGGCGCATCCTGGTGCTCAAGAGCGCGGCCCATTTCCGGGCAGCGTTCGAGCCAATCGCAACCAAAGTCATTGAGATTGACGCGCCCGGCATCAGCAGCCCGAACCTGCACAGTTTCAATTACAAGAACCTGCGCCGGCCAATCTTCCCGCTGGATCCGGATCTGGAGTGGTCGCCGGAGAGGTAGTCTCAATGAGAGGATAAAAGGTCAATCGCGTCTGGTAGAACTGCGGCCACCAGGGAACTTCGCTGCTGACCTTCAGCAAACTCTTCTGGAGTGAGGCAGATGAGGTCCATCGGCCCCACTCCGCCAGCTTCGTACCAGAGGGGTCGCAGTCCAATCCCGCGAAGGAGTGGATCGACTCCCGCGAACTGGCCGGACACGATGATGAGATCGTAGTCGCTGCCCTGCTGGGCCTGATCTCTCGCTCGTGAATCAAACATGAGAACGCGGCACGCATCGATTTCCGTTGACAGCTTCCTGGCGAATCGCTCCAGGGCTGGTTCTATGGTGGCTTGACCTGCTGATTGAGCCATTGCATTACTCTCTCTTAGGGTCCACTTCTGGCCGCACTCTCATTCTTCAGCACGTACGATAGTATCTCGATTTGTCAGTCAACGAGCGTCCGGAAGGGATGACGACGCGATATGCCGCTAACCAATGCCGAAATCGCCGGCATCCTGCGTAACCACGCCGATCTGCTTGAGATTGCCGGGGAGAACGCCTTCCGGATCAATGCCTATCGACGCGCGGCGGATGCCGTGAAGGAGCATCACCGGTCGATAACTGACCAGCAGGACCTGACGGAGATTCCCGGCGTTGGCGCGGGCATCGCGGCGGCGTTGCAGGAGATTCTGGACACGGGACGATACTCGGAGTTCGAGGATCTGCAAGAGTCTCTTCCAGGCTCACTGCTCACGATTCTGGACGTGCCCGGTCTGGGCGCCAAGCGCGTGGCGCGCTTCTACCGCGAGTTGGGCATCACGTCGCTGCCGGAACTCGAACAGGCTGCTCGCGCAGGTAGATTGGCCTCGCTGAAGGGCATTGGCCCCAAGGCAGAAGCAAACATCCTGGAGGGTATCGTCTTCCTGCAACGACGCACCGGACGGATATCTATTGGTGTTGCGCTTCCACTCGCGGAACGGTTGACTGGTCATCTTGCCGCCGAGACCGGAACCCCGGTCTGGATTGCCGGGTCGGTGCGGCGGATGCGGGAGACGGTTGGAAACATCGATCTGGTTGTTGTCGGGGATAACGCGGACGCAGTTCTCAATGCTGTTTCGTTGTTGCTGGATGTGGCTCATGAAGTTGAGCGGGATGGGCCCGTTGCGAGCTTCGAGCTTCAACAAGGGATTAGCCTGAGGGTGCGGGTGGCGCCGGTGTCGGAAGCTGGCACGATCCTCATCCAGATGACCGGCTCGGTTGAACATTTGACGCGACTGGGTGGACCCGACGCACTCGCCCTCGCTGAAACCGAGGAAGCTTGTTATGCGGCGCTCGGCCTGGAGTGGATTCCCCCGGAGCTACGCGAAGACCGCGGCGAGATCGATGCCGCTCGCGAGAACCGCCTGCCGCGCTTGATCGAGATTGACGATCTGCGTGGTGATCTCCATCTGCATACCACCTGGTCGGATGGGGCAGCTTCTCCACTGGAGATGGCGGTTGCGGCAGCCCGCCGAGGCTACCAGTATCTGGCGATCACCGACCACTCAGGTGGACTTGCCATCGCTAATGGTCTCAAACCGGAGCGTATCGTCGCTCAGCGCGCGGCGATTGCCGAGGTCCAGCCTGAAAGCCCGGTGCGCTTGCTGACAGGCTCGGAGGTCGAGGTACACCGCGACGGCCGGCTGGATTTCGACGATGAGATCCTGGCCGGATTGGATCTGGTCGTCGCGTCGCTGCACAGCGGGCTGCGGCAGGATGTCGAAACGATCACAAACCGCATCTGCCAGACGCTCAGAAACGAGCACGTCGATATCGTCGCCCACCCCGCCGGCCGCCTGATTGAGCGCCGCCAGGGCGCTGAGTATGACTGGCCGCGGGTCTTTGGCGCCGCGCGCGAGACAGCAACCGCAATCGAAATCAATAGCGATCC